>CAZPAE010000120.1:0-7320 GCA_964584455.1 uncultured Thioalkalispiraceae bacterium | reverse complement strand
AGGCTGGATGTGGAAGTGCAGTAATGTATGAAGCTAACCAGTACTAATTGCCCGTGCGGCTTGACCATATAACACCCAAATGATTTGGGTAGTTAATTAAGATACACAAACGTTAAATTGCTGACGTAATAGCACTACTTGAAAATAGACTCGTTTAATTCCTAATTCTGTTTAGTTACTTTGTTGTGAAGTAATTAAATAACCAGTTTGCCTGGCGGCAATGGAGAGTTGGAACCACCTGATCCCATCCCGAACTCAGAAGTGAAACGACTCATCGCCGATGATAGTGTGGGGTCTCCCCATGTGAAAGTAGGTCACTGCCAGGCTTTAAATTCAAAAAGCCCAGATTGTCTTTTGACAGTCTGGGCTTTTTTCTTTTCAGCGCGTAGAAACCTGGGTGTCACTACGAAGGGGCAGCATGTGAAGGTTTAGTCATCTGCGGTGACCGGTGAAACGAAACCATCAGGTTTTACTGCAAGTACGGAACAGTGTGTGTTTTGTAAAACATCTTCTGCGGTATTGCCAATGAAAAAACCGGCTAACCCCGTACGTCCGACGGTACCCATCACAATGAGATCAGCTTGGGTATCGTTAGCGGTTGAAAGTATGCCTTTATAAGGCACGGCTTTGATTAAATTGACATGATCACTGCTGACGGACATATCGTAGTCGCGCAATATATGATCTAGCTGTTTTGCATGTTTGAGTTCGGTGTTTGCAACAATGGTATCGACTTGTTGATCAGATAAACTAATTCGTGGTGAGCGTAAGTAAGACTCACCTTCTAATTGCCAAGCATGTACCACATGTAACTTCGCTGATTCATTTTCTGCCAATGAGGTGGATAAGGCCATAATCAGTTTGTTTAAATCCTGATGGTCATCATGGCAAGGGTCAACGGCAGCGAGAATATTGTTATAAGGATAGACACTATTTGAGTCATCAATCCATACGGGGCAAGGACACTTTCTTAACAAGTGCATATCAGTGCTGCCAAATAAGCGATTGATTACCCCTTGAGAGCCTTGTGCTACTTTGACTAACAAATCATATTGGTTTTGTTGCACAGCACGAATTAATTCAATAAAAGGCGTCCCCACCAGAACTTTGCACGATATGGTTATGCCTAAGTCGCTATATGGTGCAACTAATTCTTGTAAATCATTGAGGCGTTGTGCCATATACATTTTATGGATGTCGATACCATATTCTTGGTTGATGTCATAGTTCATATCGGATTCAACGATAACATCAATGACCGTTAATGCAGCTTGATTAGACTTAGCTAATTGCGTCACGCGTTGTAGCGCATGAGCTTGGTCCTTATCATGATCTGCGTAATAAAGAATATTTTTAAATTGCCTCATTGCCTTTCTCCTATATCGATAAATCCAACCTCTATAAACAAGGTGATAAACATGACTAGGCCTATTATCAGCCAGGTAGCACCGGCTGAGCGCCATGCCATAGTTCGTTGTGTGATAGGTAACAAACTTTTATTTAAATTGTGCACCCATTGCACAATATGTCGCTTGAAAAATACCAAGCGTTGCTGCAACGTCAGTGCAGAGGCATAGCGATGTAGCCAATAAATAAGTTTGCTATATGCCGAATTGAATATATGTGAAATGTCACCGGGTGGAATTAGCCCTACGTAGCGTGTAAGCCATGACGGTTTAAATCGCCAAACTGCCAACACAATACCGCTTGCAGTGAGCAGTACCATAACATCAACCCACTTGATTTGTGTCGATGTAACTAACCATGGCCAGCCCATAATAGCGATAACTAATAAAAGCCAAAGCCCAATTACAGTAACAGGCATGGTGTTAGTCTTAGCTTTGCTATGGAAGATGAGATAAAGTATGCGCGCAATCAACAATGCTGAGAAAAAACTTGCGATAGCCAAAGCAAGAACGAAATGATTGAGTTCTCCAGGAATGGCTGTGCTCAGTTGTGCCTTTGTCAAGGCGCCACTGGTAAGTGGAAATCCAGCTAAACTAACGACCAAAAATACTAAGCCTACTATTAAAGCAGTTCGATAGCTTGTTTGTTCGGCAATGCCAACGGCAAAAAACAAGGCACTTTTGATGAGTAGGTGGTGTAACGTGAACACGACGATGGCCATGACTAATACTGGTGCTTGAGCTGGATACATTAAGGCGATGCCTAATGCTGCAGCTAATAGGCCCATCTTACTCATGCTGGAATAAGCCAAGGCGGCTCTTGCTTGTGATTGCACTAAACCAATCATTGTCGCATAGCCAGTTGATAAAACCCCTGCGATTAATAGTCCCTGGCCAATTAGTGCATGTTCTGCACCACCAGGGTTAAGAAAACGAATTAAACCTAGCATCCCGGCACTGATCATGGGTCCACTGACCACCGCTGCCGCAGCAATCGGTAAGCTGTTATAAGTCGCTGGCATCCAGAAATGCAATCCAGGTAAGGCTATCTTAATACCAAAGCCAATAACGACAAGGAATAATACCGCTGAGTTAACACCTGTTAAGTTAACTGTATCGAAACGTAAATTTTCACTGTGAGTTGCGAGAAATACGATAGCACTAAACAGTACCAGTTCACCTGCAATGGTCCAAGTTAAGTACAAACGTAAACTACGAAAATTCTCTGCTCTGGTCCGTTCTATTATGAGTACAGTTGTAGATAAACCCATCAAGGCAAAGCCGAGATAAAAACTCACCATATCGATTGCTAGAAGCAATAAAAAATTACCCGCCATGGCCATGCTAAAGAATAATAAGAAACGTGCAGATATTTTTTGCATTAATGCATAAACAGAAGCGATTAACCAAATAAAAGCACTGGCGAGTAGTAACCAACGTGACACTTCATCTATACCTAGATAGGTACCAAGCAGTAACCAGGGAAGATGAATCATCTGCCCCTGTTCAAGGATTAATGCTGCACTGATTGCTGGTAAAGCAGCTAAGCTGATGAGCCAACGTGCCCATTTGCTAAACGCAAACGGTGCTATTAACAAAGGTAGTAACCATGCGCTGATTAATAAGGTTGCGTTCATGGTTGATACTCCCTTGTCGCAATGAGTTGTGCCCATTCCAAGGGACTGTAAGGCAGCATGGCGAATAGGCCCGCGAGTAAGGCTAAACTTGCGGTAAACACCGGTGGCCATAATAAACTTGCGCGGGTTTCAAAACGCTTGGCTGGAATGTGCTCTTCTGGCCAAGACTGATTGATATCTACAAACCAGGCACGGTATACAATGGGGAGAAAATAAGCCGCATTAAGTAAGCTACTGATGACTAAAACGGGTAATACCCAATGCGCAACATTTGCTTCAACGGCACCGATTCCTAAGTACCACTTACTGATAAAACCCGCCAGCGGTGGCAAGCCAATCATGCCTAAAGCTGCGATGGTAAAGGCAATAGTTGTGCCGGGCATACGTTTACCGATGCCATTCATTTCACTGACTTTATGCACGCCCAGGGTTTCAGCGTAATTACCGGCGGCGAGAAACAAAGTGATTTTCATAATACCCTGGTGAACTAAATGCACAACACCTCCAATAGTTGCTATTGGCCCAAGAATAGAGGCACCTAATGCAATGTAAGATACCTGGCTTACTGTTGAGTAAGCCAAACGTTTTTTTAAACTATCTTGTGATAGTGCCTTGGCTGAGCCGTAGATAATCGTAAAGCTGGCAAAAATACCTAGCACAAACAACAAACCTAGTTCATGCGCGAATTCGATACCGTATACATCATATACAACACGTATGATACCGAATGCACCGGCCTTAACGACGGCGACCGCATGTAGCAAGGCACTGACTGGTGCAGGCGCTACCATGGCTTGAGGCAACCAGCCATGCAAGGGTACTAATGCCGCCTTTACACCCAAGCCGATCATCAGTAACAAGAAAATAATTTTTAATTGGGGGTGATAAGTCTCTGGTAATTGGTCTAGGATACCGCCTTGTACAAACCCAACCGGACCGGCGAGCACTTGTAACCACACAACACCAATAAGTAACAATGCGCCGCCAAATATAGTGTACTTTAAATAAGTAGCGGCACCACGCATTGATGCTGAAGTACCTCGATGCGCTACAAGTGGGTAAGTCGCTAACGTCAGTAATTCATAAAATAAAACAAAAGTGAATAAATTTCCTGCTAGTGCAAGTCCCACAGTTGCTGTGACACAAAGGCTGAAGAAACCAAAGAAACGACTACGGTTCGGCGCATCTTCTAGATAGCCGACGGCATAAATTGTTGTGACTAACCACAAAATAGTAGAAAGTGTAACAAACAGTACCGACAATGCATCAGCATGCAAAACTAAATCTAGCCCAGGTGCTAAGTTAAATTGAGTTTCATAAGTTTGTCCTTGTTGCACACCCCAAATTAATAAGGTGACCAGGATAAGTTTTATCACGGCACCACTGATATTAAGCACGGTCCGTAATATATGGCTTTCTTCCCGTAGAAAAAAAATGACAACCCCAGCTATGAATGAGCTCATGACAATTAATACAGGTAGCCAGCTAGTAAGGCTCATAAGGTTGCTCCTGACATACCTGCAAAAGATTGCATTAAGTTTGTTAATGGTGCTGCGCCAAAACCTAAGATAAGGGTGGCAATTAAACTAAGTATCAATGCAGGGATTTCTTCTCGCCCCACGGCTAAATTCGTAGAAGAAAGTTTTAGTTGGCCAAAGGCATGTCCTAATACGCGAAATACATAAGCTGCACTGAACAGTGAGCCAATGAGGATGATCAATATAAAGAACCACAAGCCTTCATGTACGACGCCATTGATCAAATGCCATTTACCTAAAAAGGCGCCACTGGGTGGTAGACCAATCAGTGCCACACCTGCGAGTGCTAGGGTAAACGTGGTTACGGGTAAACGCTGCGCTGTTCCATCTAACTCTGCAATACGATCATGGCCTGCGCGTTGCTGAATGACACCTGCCGCTAGGAACAGCGCACTTTTGGCAAAACCATGGCTTAAGGCGAATAATACCAAGCCCACTAATAACATATTAAATAACTCACCAGCAGGCAGTACCATCAGGATTGACAGGAACAAAAATAAATAACCGATTTGCGCTACGGTAGAGTAGGCCGCAAGTATTTTTAAACGTTGTGCAGAAAAGGCCTGATACGAACCCCAGACAATCGCCATAGCACCGAGTATGGCAAATATGTTGCTGAACATTGTATTACTAAGCGGTTGGAATGATTCCAACCAAAAGCGTACCATTAAATAAACCGCAGCCTTCACCACAAGCGCCGATAATACCGCGCTTACCGGTGCAGGCGCATTGGCATGTGCTGCGGGTAACCAAAAATGCATCGGTAACAGGGCTGCTTTAATCATTAGCCCCAATGTGATCATTAACACCATGAGCAGACTGGTATAGTCGTATTGTATGTGTTGAGTTAAAAAGGCAATGTCCAATGTGCCGTAATGCAAGTACGATAGTGCGACGCCAGCGAGAAAAGCCAAAGAACCGATCAAACCAATCATTAAATACCGAAATGCAGCACTAATGGCTTCGGTTTTACCACTGAGTGCGGTTAAAGCCGCAGCTGCCAGCCCCAATAATTCTAACGTAACATATAAATTGAATAGGTCAGCTGATAAAAATAATGCATTTAAAGCCGTAAGTAGTAGCATCCAAAGTGGCCAATAGAAATCCTGCCGACTGCCCTGTGCAAAATAAGCGCTGGCATAGATACTGACTAAACTAGCGATGAGTGTACTCATCAATAGCATCGCGGCGGATAGACCATCGGCATATAAAGCAATAGCTAGGCCCTGTGACCAACCACCAATATGATAATACAGCGCGCCTTGTTCGCTGATTTGCATAGCTAGTTGAATCGAAAACAAAAAGGTAGCTGCAGAAATGACAATAACGATCTTATGTGCCATGCGTGGTAGCAACGCACTGAGCAATGCGGCGAGTAGTGGTAAAGTGATTAGCCAAATCATGCTACTCATGTTTATTACTCGCTTGGGATAATTGGCGAAGTAAGGCGACTGCTAAGGCAGTTGCACTAAAGGCCACTACAATACCGGTGAGTACCAATGCATGTGGCACAGGGTCTGCCGTTTGGTTGATACCACGATAACCTACTGCAATGAGCACTAAAAATAATCCTGCACCCGCAATGTTGATGGCTAACACACGACGTAGCAACTGTTGGGAGACAAAAGTAAAACCTACACCTAAAGCAAACAAAGCCATGCCTGCAACGCCATAATAGAGCTGATCAACTAACATGGTCTTGCTCCTTGATTATCGGTGCAGCGTCTAAATGAACCGATTGTTTTGTTGCCTGGGTACGTATCCAGTGGTTTGGTTGACCCGAGAGATAAGCGATGACCAAGGTGACGGCGATGCTTAAGGTGGCAAAGGTTTCAATGAGGAGAATCAACGATGCTGCCCAGGTTGTTGGGTAATCAAAAAATACCCGACCACTTGGCATGACGGCGAGTGCAACGATTAAAAAGATGGCGACACCACTGATCATAATGGCTCGCAACAAAAGCCCTTGCGGTAATCCCGCTCGATGATCACCCGATAAGCGCATCACAACACCGGCAGCGGCCAAAAGTGCCGCCGCTTGAAAGGCACCACCTGGTGCCTGTGCACCGACCCATAACAAATAACCACTGAACACAATTAACAAAGGAACAATGGTCCGTGTTAAACCGGATAAAATAAGCCCTGCGGTTGGAAATGGTTTATTGGCCGGTGCAAGTGCCATGACACCAAAACCTGCTGCCAATAACACGGCGAGTTCCAGCATAGTGTCGTAGGCTCGAATATCGAGTAACACACCTGTTACCGGATTCGTTACTCCGGTTTCCGGCAAGTGTTTGAATATTTGCTTCGCTAAACTAGGTTGTGTGCCTGCGGTGAGTGAAACCAATAAGGCAATGCTCAGAATCAGACTGAGTAAAATGAATAGCATGCCAAATGGAATCGATTTAAACAGTATTGTTAGCTGAGATTTTCGTGTGGGTTGTTCAGTGGTGGGTTGATGTTGCTGGGCAACGGCGGATAACAACAGGGCACCCGTTAAGCCTGCACCAATAGCAGCTTCTGCCAAGGCAACATCCGGTGCGTTAAGGCGTAGCCAAATAAGCGCTAGTAATAAACCAAAAGCTATAAATAAGATGACTGCACGCCGCAAGTCCTGACTCCGCAGTGAAAACCATGCCAATGCCAACGCCGAAACGATTAATATCACATCCAAGACGGGCCAAATAAATTCACTCATGGTCAATGCTCTTTTCGTCGTGTGTATTCGGCAATTAATTG
>CAZPAE010000119.1:0-7322 GCA_964584455.1 uncultured Thioalkalispiraceae bacterium | reverse complement strand
GTATATACATAGGTAATGACCTATGTATATGCATTTTAGTCAGGCCAAACTCGCTTGCGGCTTTGGTAAGAACCCGCACTTGTTGCAGTTTGAGTCGTTGCTGTGGACTTCTTGGGTGCGGCTTTGGTGGCACGTGGCTTGGTCGTCGTACTCTTAGCAGTTGTCGATGAGGCTTTGGTTCTCGGTTTGGTTGTTTTGGTTTCGGTTTTCTCCCGGATCACCGTCTTGCTCTTACGCATTGAGCCTAATAATTTTTCTTTCGTTTTCTCTTTGTTGTTCATTTACTTAATAACCTCATCGATCAGTTGATCTAACTCAGCCGCAGCCTCGGCGCCACGTTTGCCCATCTCATAGACACTACGGCCTTCTAAAATACTTGTACGATAAATTGCACGGCGCCGAATCGGTGTTGCCGCAACAGGCACGTCCACTTCTGTTAAAGCATCACCAATGAGCTTTGACAAGGTTGAACGCACTTCAACCTG
Organism: uncultured Thioalkalispiraceae bacterium; assembly: GCA_964584455.1. Lineage (GTDB taxonomy): Bacteria > Pseudomonadota > Gammaproteobacteria > UBA6429 > Thiohalophilaceae > CAZPAE01. The sequence goes on along the minus strand of CAZPAE010000119.1, from coordinate 6,837 downwards.
ATTAATGACTAACATAGCCGCCAGTGAAGGATTATGCTCGCGTACTTGGACAATCGCATCTTCAATATAAGTGGTTGCCCATAAATCCATTGGCGAGGGTTGAACTGGAATCAGTACAACATCACTACTTAGCAAAACATCATAGGTTTGTGCCGCTTCCACGGAAGGCGGACAATCGGTAACAATATATTGAAAGTCTTTTTGTAACTCGACAATCTGTTCGCGAATTTCATCACTGGCTTCAAAAACAGGCAATGCCTCGGGATTACTCGACATCGCATGCCATTGCAGTGCAGATCGTTGTGGATCGGCATCTAATATGGCAGCGCTTCCATGATGTGCTAGCCCAGCCGCAAGATTAATGGAAAGTGTGGTTTTACCCGCACCACCTTTATTCGTCGCTATGGCGATGATAGACATCGCACTATCCTACTTAGACGTCATGTCAGCCAATAATGCATCTAATTGGCTAGCAAGACGGTGTGCTTGTTCACCTAGCTCTTCTTTACCTTCATCAGGGTGAATCGTTATATTGACGTAGTCACGGCCAAACCCCATATCTGGGAATAAGCCTTCGCGCTCAGAAATCTCTGCAGCGGAATCGAGAAAATCACGTAGACTACTGTAATTTGCAAATTCATAACGTCGTTCTAGTCTTACTGGTCGAGTTCGCTCTTGCCATTGATGTACCATACTCTTCTCTCCCATTAGAATGTAATACCAGCTGATGAATGCTGTTGCTCAGAGTACTCTACCTCATTACGCCATTGCAATAGTGCTTTGGCGTGCTCTTGCTCCTCCTCCAGCAACGTAGCAAAAAATACACGATTGTCATGATCGCCAATACGTGCACAATGCCCAACGGCTTGTTGGTATAACGTTACTAGCTCATTTTCAAATGCATAAGCATTTGCTAACAAAGCTGACAAATTCTCCCCCAACTGGACAGGCCGAAGCTGGGAGGCATTGGGTGACACGCCTAACGCAAGCATACGCCCGATAATACGTTCAGCATGCCCCAATTCTTCTGTCACTTCTGTACGGAAACGTTCCGATGCTTTAGTTAAGCCCCAGGCTCCGAGGAGTTGAGCCTGGGTGCTATAAAGCTGAACCGCGGAAAGCTCGAGGCTTAACGCTCGCCCCAGATAACCGAGAACACGTTGGTCAGCTTGGGTTTGTAGCATGGTATCGTTTATCCAGCCGTACAATTACCATCAATTATCCGTATGATGGGCGGTTATTGCTTGAATCGCTTAACACCGGTTCAACTTCACGATGTGGACGAGCAATAATGTGTGCCGCAACTAGGCCATCGCCAACGCGTTCACAGGCATCCGCACCAGCACGCACCGCCGCATTTACTGCACCGGTTTCACCGCGAACTAAAACGGTCACATACCCACCGCCGACAAACTCACGTCCGATAAGACGTACTTCTGCCGCTTTCGTCATCGCGTCTGCTGCTTCAATGGCGGGGACCAAGCCTCGCGTTTCGATCATGCCCAGTGCAATGCCATAATTTTCATTGGCCATGGTTTTATCTCCTATTTAATCAATCAGTCTTTTGTGCAGATTAAGCTGCCGCAGCTGAGCTATCACCACCTGTTGGTAAAACTGGCTCAACTTCACGATGTGGACGAGCAATGATGTGAGCTGCAACTAAGCCATCACCAACACGTTCACAAGCATCTGCGCCAGCACGTACCGCCGCGTTAACAGCACCTGTTTCGCCACGAACTAGAACAGTAACGTAACCGCCACCAACGAATTCGCGACCAATTAAACGAACTTCTGCTGCTTTAGTCATGGCATCAGCTGCTTCAATAGCTGGTACCAAGCCACGGGTTTCAATCATGCCTAACGCAATACCGTAGTTATCATTTGCCATCTTTGTATCTCCTTCTGACTCTCGGTTGTTAACTAAAATATCATTTCTCTGTTATAGGAAGTGTGGCCCTTTTACAGATTCACTCTTCCCAAAAATCAATAATCCCGCAAATGGTCAAATCCGTTAGAATCGTCGCATCACCTGTCGCATAACGCGCAGCTGATCCCATTGCGGTAAAAACCCAATTACCTTCACGTGCACCTACTGGGTCCACAGCCACTTGCCGCTTACCCGTTTTGGTGTTGCGTAACACCCGCAAGTGGACATGGTGCAAACCATCGACTCGACGTGAACAAACCAAAGGTCCTTCCACTTGCAAAATTTCCATTAGCTCTGTGCACCTTCACCTTCAGGTGGCCAATAATCAATAATGCCAACGATGGTTAAATCACTGGGGTATTCTTTACTACCTGCTGCTTCACGCGCCGCAGAACTACCCACACAGATCACCCAGTCACCGGGTACACAGCCTACTGCATCTACCGCAACCGCATTGGTACTACCGTCACGCACAACTTGTAAATGACGATGCTCTAACGTTGCTATCCGGTTTGTTGCCACCAATGGCCGTATAACCTGACAAATCTTCATTAGTGTGCCTCCTGCTGAGTTGGGTTAACAGAAGACGCCAGTACTTCAATCTTCTCACCCGCGTGACAATCACGAATCACCAACAACGTATGCAATAAACCTTGCTCCACTAGTTGGCCGTAACGTGCAGATAACGCTTGATTAACACGCTGACAATTCTCAATGGCTCGCTCACGCGCACCGGGTACATGTCCGTGATAATCAAAACGCACCACGATAGGAATCGGTAATCCGTGCGCCACATTCAACGAACTAAATATCTTCACACCAATATCAAGATCCGATGCTGCTTCTTCTACTGTGTGCATATACGCAAAGAACGTTAAATTGCGCATTTGAATTTCTTCAAAACCGATGCCAGCACCAATAAAGCGTTCAGCATGTCCCGCATCTTCATATTGCCCGGTATGATAATGGCGAACATATTCCACTTGAGAAAAGTTGTTAACCACTAACGAGGTAATAAAACGCAACATACCTGGTGCTGTATCATCCGCTAAGCTCTCAATATGATCTGCAATGGCTTTTTGTGCCTGACTCGCTGACATACTAAGTGTTTTGTCGTAAAGCGTTGCTGTATCAACAAATGTATCAACATCAATCTCGCCCTGCGCGTTGGGTACATGAACCCGAATTGCATCGGTATCAGTGTCCAGACCAATGAGCAATAAATCAATCGATGCACCACAGCAGTAACTATTTTCAACCGCTTGTTGAAACGCTTGTAACTGTTCTAGCCCTGCTTTTGCGGCAAGCCCGGTATCAGAACCATGTGCTGCGCAACCTTCAGTATCAGGATGCATTGAACTGAAGTGATAAACCACCGTTTTCAAATAACGGGTTGGTTCATCTGATGTATTCGGACGCCCTTCACGAAAACGTATTAACTCGGTTTCAGTCCATTTATCCATGCTATCTTGAATATCAAACATGGCACCGGCATAGGACTTACGTCTTACCGCACGATAAGGCAAACGCAACACATAACTAATCACATGCGCTAAGCGCCCATCGGAGCAAGGTGAAACATCTAAGGTATGAAAACCACAATCCATTAAGAAAGATTGAAAGCTTTCATCTTCAATTAAATTGTCATGCAAAAAGAAGTCATCACAAAAACGATGATAGGTTTCAAATACGGACCAAGCAAACAACCGGCGCATATCTAACTTCTCAATCCAAGCATCGGCAATAATTTGCGCAGGCAATTCAAAGCCTAACTGTTCGCGCGCAACGCGCTGTGCTTGTACTTCAAAGTCTTTATCGTATTGCAATGCAGCGATATTTTTTAACGCTGGCACAATCGTATCAAACGCTTGTTTAACACGCTGTTCATATTGATATAAACGCGTATTGTCACTCTCATTAGACAACGGATGTTGACCAATTAAACGAACTGTCGGCTTTCTAGCAACCTGAGTTTCAGGCGATAGCGCGCCTGGCGCATCACAGGGAACAGGCCGCGCCTGTGGTCCACTGTTTGACCAGCACAGAGAACGAGCAGATTGTCGTCGACGTTTATTGTGCAACATGGTTTCGTCTCAGTTTTTCGCTTCGCTTATTAGCCTTTAGCCTCTTGCGCCACCGGAATAGGTAATTAATGCACCTCTATCTGTGTTACCACTACCACCTGTAACACGACTTACCGGTTCTGCAATTTCATCATTACGCTTGTTATCAGCTTGCTGCATAGCCATACCTTGGGCACCACCACGACGTGTTGGATTACGTCGAGTTGCAGACATGCCTTCTGTACCGGTGACATGTTCATTACGATCCCAGTCATCGCCGGTAATTCTCAGTCCTGCATCCATCCCTTCACCGGTTACACGTGATTGAACGCGACCATTAATGAGTTCTGAATCAGGCATACTTGTTGCCACTGGCGCTGCAGGTCCACGAGAAAAACGTGCTTCTTCGGTACCTGTGACTTTGCCACCGGCTTTACCAAAAGGTCCTGTGATATGACCTTTCTCATATTGTGTTCCGGTCACTGCACTATGTTCAGTGGTGCTTTGTGATGCATGGTTTGGACTCTCAACACTAAAGTCTGTCCACGGTGCCGCACCACCTTGTAATGGCTGCGGAAAATCAGGACTGTTGGCTTCCGCTGGAACACTTGGGCATGACTGTGCAAATTGATCCGCACCCACATAAGGTGTTCCCGTTAAAGGTTTACATGCTCCTTTATGTGCACCAGTTAAATGACCATTAATACCCGGTTGTTGTCCTGTCATTGCCGCACCCGGTGTAGCGCGTGCAACACGCGTACGTGCTTTCGCTAATGAAGCTGAATCCGTTGCGCAATAACCATCATACTGTTCAGCACCGGCATAAGGTGTACCGGTTACCGCCTTACAGGTACCTGGCTCATCACCAGTAACCTTTTCACTGCGGCCGGTCATGGTGCCAGTAACTGATTTATCTTTCAGTGTGCGTGAAACACCTGATTTTTGATCTGTCGCTGTTGGCGCACTACCACAAAAACCAGCATATTGTTCTTGGCCTACATAATCATCGCCTGTGACATTGCGGCAACTACCTGGCTCATCACCAGTAACCTTTTCACTACGACCGGTCATGGTGCCCGTAACGCTACCACCACGTAAGGTCGCACTTTGGCCAACTTTCGCCGGTATACTTGATTGACCGTTACCAGATTGCATAACAGATGTACCTGTTAATTCGCGCCCAGAACCGACTTCATCACCGGTTACTTTGCCTGAACGACCGACATTATTACCGGTAACGGTTTGGCCCTTTTTTGTTTCAGAGCTAGTAATCTTTGATGGTGCTGCATCAAAGCTGGTACCGCAAAACGCTTGTGCCTGTTGCGCACCGACATATTCAGTACCCGTAACACGCTTGCATGTTCCCGGTTCATCACCGGTCACTTTGTCACTGCGACCTAATTCGTTACCACTAACCGAATTACCGGTTGCAGTAGAAGTCACTTGGACTTTACGCGGTGATTGGCTTGCGTCAGTTTGGCAAAACTCACGAAAGATATCCGCGCCTAAGTATTCTGTACCTGTAATAGCACGGCATGTACTCGGCTCATCACCCGTTACACTGCTACTACGTCCAACCATTGTGCCTGTTACTGTTTGACCATGGCTGGTTTCGCCTGCGCCTACTTTCCAATGGGCATCTTGTGCAGCAGCGGCTTGCTGTTTATTAGGGCGCATCCGTCCGCAAGGTTTACTTTGCGTCTTTGAAGCCGTTTTCCCCCGCTTGCTACGTGTCTCGCGAATTTGCTGTGCTAAATCGCGACTACTTAAATTTGGATTACCCGCACGCGCGGTTTGTGCTTCACTGGGCGCACCACCATTACGAGGAATGGCTGCTTTACCTTTAGAAGACATCGCTAAACGGCGAGCTAATGAAGCCGCACGCGCTGCACTTTGGCCAACGCCGCGCTTCACTTTATTCTTCACTACGACACTAGCTGGTCGTGTGGTTTCAGTGGCAACCCGCTTACTTTTATCGCCGTTGCAGCCACAACCACAATCACGCTTTTCTGCTGCTGTGTCGCTGGCTACATTGGTAGGTGCCGCTGTTTGAGTATTCATGTCCGCACTGGTCCGTGTCCGGTCTTTTGCCACAATCGAAGATTTACCACCCACTGACATCGCTTGGCGACGGGCCTTAGAGGCGTCACGACTACTCATCGCTGGGCTTGAAACTTGGCTAGCACTAATAGGCGGCGTATAGGTGGGTACCTTCGCTGCAGTGCTAGGTGCACTTTGCTGATGCTGTTGTTGCAAGCCTGCTTTGCCATTTTCATATGACGCACGACGACGCGCCTTAGCAATTTCTCGTGCAGTATTTTGAGCAGTTTGTGCCATGCTTTATCTCCGCAAATTCAACGTCTGTTCGTTCCTAAGCTTGTTGCTGTCTTAACTGCCGAACCTGATTGAAATCAGGCTCAGCAATCAATCCAGTTTCAATTAGCGTCCTTGGTATGCAACGAAGCATGAACCTTGGCTTTGGGTGTAGTTGTCATAACCTGTTAACCGAATGTGATGATCCGGGTATGAACGACGGCAGGCTTCTAACTCCTCTACCACACGACCTAAGCTTACTTCACCAAAGAATGGTAACTTCCACATTGTCCAGTAGTGGTCAAATGCACGGCTTGGGTGTTCATGTTCGATTGCCGGCGTCCAACCTTGCGCAATGATGTAATTAATTTGCGCGTGGATTTCATCTTGTGAAAGCTTTGGTAAAAAACCGAACGTTTCTAGTGTGCTCAGTGTTTGATAATCACCAGATGTTTGTGCCATTTCTCTATCCTCTTCAATAATATTTTGGATTTAAAACGTGTTGCGATGGGCAGCGATTACGCTACGTCCAAC
>CAZPAE010000118.1:0-7337 GCA_964584455.1 uncultured Thioalkalispiraceae bacterium | reverse complement strand
GCACCAATAGATGGTATTACTATCCCACGGGATTGCACCATCGTTATCACTAAGAAAGATGGTGGTATCATCGGTTCATAATCTCTATATTAGAATATAAAGTGTTATGGATTAGGCCCCGGTTTTTACCGGGGCCTTTTTTATGGTATCTGGTTTAAATGCGAAATGATTTGCTATCACTAATGTAATAATCGTTGGGTGGCTTCTTCTGCTTGCAATGGTTTGCTAATGGCATAGCCTTGTATTTCTTGAATGCCTAATTCTCTGGCACGATCAACCCACTCATTTTGTTCTAGCTTTGCGATAACAACCGGTACGTCCATAGCATGACTAATGGACTTTAACATAGCGAGTAAAATATCAAAGTTGGTTTTTGTGACATCTTCTTGCAGCAGGGAGGCATCAATTTTAAGTGAATTGATTTTAATCTCTGCTAATTGGCGTAACGATGTTAAGCTTTGACCAAAGTGATTAATATTAACCAGTATTCCCATATCAGCTAGTGTACGAATCTTGCTAAAGGTGCGGCGCGGTTCAGAAAATAGAGTTTGTTCATCTAAGTTGAGCCGTAACCAAGATGTATCAATATCATGTTTTTCGGCCAGATCTTTGCACATATCCACCAAATCGAGATTTAAAAATTGCTGGGCACTGATAATGAAGTTAATCGGTACCGAAGCCACATTCAACTGTTTCCAATGATGATATTGCTGAAACAGCGTGTCGAGCCCCCATTGTGCCCATTGGCTACTAAGTTGATGTTGCTCGATTTGTTCGATAAATTCACTGGCAGATAATGTTCCTTGATGCGGGTGTGTCCATTGAGAAAAGGCTTCGAAGGCGGTGAGTTTTCCACTCGATGTATCAATAATAGGTTGATAGACCATTTGAAACTCATTGGCATCAAAGGCGTTAGTCAATAAATTACGTGAGTTTTCGTTGTACTGTTTATCTGCCCGCATACTCTTGTGGTAGTGCTGAAAGCCATCACGGCCGGCTTTTTTCATTTCATAAAGGGCAATATCCGCCGCTTCGATCAATTCTGCTTTACTCATAGCATCTGTTGGGCAAATGGCAATACCGATACTGGCACCAATTTCTATTTTATTATTACCAATAGTGAAGGGCCGCTTTAGTTCCTTAATCATACGTGCAGCAACACGATCAATATCCTGATGATTTCGCACTTGATGTTGGATAATAGCAAATTCGTCACCACCTAAGCGGGCGACAGTATCCCGGGTACGCAGTAGTGAGCGTAATCGTGCCCCCACTTTAATTAACAACTCATCCCCGGCAGCATGACCTAAGGTATCATTAACCGGTTTGAAGTTATCTAAGTCCAGCATATACACGGCAAATTGTGAATCACTTTCTAAGCTGGTATGTAAGGCATCATCCAGTTTATGTTTAAACATCATTCGGTTTGCCAAGCCGGTGAGTGGATCGGTTTGGGCGATTTCTTCAAGGTGGGTTTTTTCTAAATGTTCTATGAGTTCTTCACGAAATACCTGCGCCGTTTCAATATCCAACATATGCCATGGTTCCGCATGGCCACGCACTTGTTGTGCCCAACTTTGAAAAGAAGAGCGGGGGGTGAGGTCGGGGTGTTCGTCCTGAACGCTGGTGTTTTCTTCCAGCTTTCCGGCCCAATTAACATTTTCAATTTGTTCTTGGCGCATTAGCACAATAAAGTCCGCCGAGTTTAGCGGAATAAACAATAAACCACTGGCATCACGTACAAGATCGGTGTGATCGGCTAGCTCGATGGGGATGGTATTGGTAAAAAGAATATTGTTGGTGTTGAGTTGCTCTGTCCAGCGCTTTAATGCTCTGATGCTGGATTCTTTGGGGACTTGACCACTGAAATAATCACGGTTGCCTAAATGGTGCCAGATACCATTGGCACGAAATAAGGCTTTAATTTCCGCAATTTTACGTCCGATAGCAGCATAGCCTTTGGTTTGCGAATGAATGGCACCACGGATTTCAGACATGGATTCACGATAAAAATAACGTTGTTGTTCTAGCCTAGCTTCCATGACGCTGTTCATATGTAAAGAGGTAATACGGGCTAGTTCTTCACAAATTTGGCGCTGTGGAATACTGAGTATCTTCGGGGTAGTATGGTGACACGCTATTAAACCCCATAATTTACCTTTACAGATAATAGAAACACTAAATGAGGCTTGGGCACCAATATTTCTTAAGTATTGTAGGTGTACGGGATGAACGGCACGTAATTGTGACCAGGTTAAATTGAGTTGCTGCACATCCTCATGTAATAGCACCTCGCAGTTTTGTAAATTGATATCTGCAATCGAACGTTGCCAGTTTTGGGTATACACTTTACGCGCATTTTCTGGAATATCTCCGGCTGGGAAGCGGAGCCCTAGAAAACCGGGCACACCGGGTTTGTTTTGCTCAGCAATCACTTCACCATGCCAGTCGGGCAGGAATTTGTATAACATAATGCGATCAAAATCCACAAGCCGTGCGATTGTATTCATGAGTAGGTTGGCACTTTTTTCAGGTGTATTACATCCATTAAGATTTTTTAAGAAGCTGATTTTATTGCTGAATACAAAAGGTGTTTTTATGGTGACTTGTGGTTCAATCTCAACGATGCAATGCGTATCGACACTGTGGTTAGAAATATGAACCAGTTGGCCGTTGAGTTCTGTGGTAATGACACGGCTCGTAGTGTGTTCGGCTTCCTCGTTTTTCTGAAATAAGGTCATCACCATGGGGGAGGTGAGAAACTCTGACCAATCATGGTTTAATATATTATCAGGCGCTTTACCTAAAAAGTGTTGGATGTTCGACGAGCACGCACAAATTTTTTCACTGTTTTTGTCAATTGCCAATAATGCACCGTATCCTTGAATCTCTAGGATGCGGTGAAGCTGCATAGTCTTGCAATCATCATATTGCAAATCTTGCATAGCGATGTCCTTACGGTTGTTCGAACTGTTGTACAAATAATGTAAAAGTACGGCTGGCGGTTTCTAAAAGATCGTCAAGTGCATGGGGTATTTCACAAAGGTAATTAATTTGGTTGATCATTTTCGGCCAGTATTTTGCCTGGTTAAATAGTAACTGCCAAAAGTGAAGATCCTGTGTTCGGGTATCGGGTAAATGTTTTGCGATACGAGGCATTAATGCTTTTGCCCCCTGACTACTGCCATCGAGTACATAGCGCACGCCCCAATATTGCCCAACGGTTTCAATTGCAATGTCAGGTTTAGTGTTGGCTGGTGTGGGTAACACTTCATGGCCAAGGCGTGTTAATTCAGTATGTAAAGCAATTAATCGTGGCTTATAAACTAAGTGTGATGGTAATTGTTGATGATAGGTGCTGCTGACTAATGTAGGTTCCAATTGTTGATAACAGGCAACAAAGCGAGTTAAGCAATGAATATAATCCTCTACAGTGAGTGAATGACTAAGAAGATTTTTTAGCAAAGGCGTTTCATGCAGCCGCTGGTGCAGTGCACATGTTGTCGTCCGTAATTGATATACGGGGTTTATTGTGTGTGCATTTTCCATAACTATATTTAGGTACATAAGTACGTAAAGGTCAATATCCCTGTGACCTATAGCACAATTGTAGACCATAAATGTGTTAGACGTGGCGTGGGTTTAGGACGATTTTATAATTATGTCTGTTATCTGTAACATATTGGTGCACTTTTCATATTCAACATAGAAATAAATGAAGTTTATGTGCAGGCCATTTTAGAATGAGTGGTAGGGTTTATTGATGAAACTTATGGTGTGACCTTATTAGGTGAAGTGTTAAGCAAGCTAGGTGTATCAAGGGAAATAATATCGAGAGGTTATAGCGGCATACGATTATTTAGTATCTCGACAATTGTATTGAGCTCTTTTTTGGGAAGATCAGCAAACAATTCTTTTGCCATGGTTTTTCTTATTTCGGCAATGCGGGCTGCCTGCTGACGTCCTTTGGTAGTTATATTAATAAGGTAAGAACGTTTGTCTTGTGGGTCTTTTTTACGGGCTAAATAATCTTGTTGTTCGAGCCGCTTCAAGGCGCGGCCCACATTACTGCGGTCAATAATGATTTTGGCGGCCAGAGTTTCTTGGCGGCAATGGTCATTTTCATTGAGCAGCGACAGTAATCGGGCTTCGGTATGGGTCATTGCGAGGCTAGCTAAGCGGCGTTCAGCTAATAGGTAGCGTTGCCGGGCCAGTTGTCCCACGTGGTCGAAAAGTTGCAAATAGCTGTCCACGTTATTCTCCCATTGACAGTTTGGTAGTATTTAATTAATATAGTTGCGTGCGCACGCATTTATTATTTATAGTTTAGCATAAGAGGCAGCATAATGGATCTCACACCTTATAAAGACACACTAGAACCCGTTTTTGAGTTGATCGCGAACGATGTTAGCAGCGTGCTTGATACACTCAGCTTATCCCAGACAGCAAGTATACTGGATGTGGGCACAGGCAAGGGCTACTTTGCGATTGTTTTAGCGCTACATGGTTTTGATGTATTAACCGGTGAGCCCAGTACTGACCAATCGCACTATGCTAATCATGATTGGCGTGGTAATGCGCAAAAGGTGGGTGTGGAGAATAAAATCCATTTTCAGGCCTTTGCAGCGGATAGCATGCCGTTTGCGGATCAAAGTTATGATGTAGTGTGCTTTGGTGGTGTGTTACATCATATTGATGAAGCGAAAAGACAACAGACCCTAGCAGAAACCTATCGTGTGCTGAAACCCGGTGGTGTGGTGGTGTTTTTTGAACCAAATGATAATGCCTTGGTACGAATACGAGAAAACGATCCCACGCATCCAGCGGCGGCTAACCCGGATGATTATGTTCAAGGCTTACCATTAACGCAGAGCCAATTGGCAGGGCAGATGATGCTAGCGTATATTTATCGTAAAACAGCATAGCTGTTCGATGACATGGCGGCTGAGTTTGTGGGTTCACCAAACCGTACGATGACGCGTTGTCCTAATAGTAGCGGGGTATCCTTATCTAAGGCTAAGACTACTTCCAGTACTCGTACATCAGCACGTTCTTCGGGATCGTAACTGGAAGGGCGTTTAGGGCCAAAGAATAAACCTTTACGTTTGACTGTTGCAGGATACGTTTTATCGGTATTACTTTCCGGTGTGATGTAGGCTTTCATACCCAAGGATACGTTGTCCACAAAGCGTTCATCCAACTCGGCGCGGATGATACGGGGAATATCCGGCGCAAACCAAAATAAAGTGGAGACGTTTAAGGTACTCAAGCCCGCCCCAGGGCGGGCTAAGAGTTTAATAATGCGCCCGTCCATGGGTGCGCGAATCGTCCGTAATTCAATTTCATATTCCGCAACGGCTAATTGAGCCACAGCACTGGCTAAGGCGGCTTGTTGTACAGCGATTTGCGCTTTGAGTAAGTCGGCTTGATCGCGAGATTCATCTAACCGTTGTACGATACCCACTTGTTTATTCACTAGTGCTTCATAGCGGGTCATTTCACGTTGTGCAGCATGAAGATTTACTTGCAAAGGAACAATACTGGCTTCAATTTCTTTCATTTGTGCCTGGACTTGATTGCGCAATAATAGGGTTTCTTGCGCCACTTGAGTCGCTAAGACTTGGCCTTGTTTAACTTGTTGGCCTTCTTCAACTAAGACTTGCTCAATGACACCATCGCGCTGGGCAGCAAGATAAATAATTCCGCCTTCCACATCCACAAAGCCTTTGGCTATCGCCGGGTAGGCTGCATGAAAGGTGGTTTTGTCGGTAGTCGATGAGGTTGGTGTTGTGCTATCTAATGTATCTAATAACAACAAAGCACTGACAACAACAATCAATGTGAGTAGCCAATAAATATGTTTACGCATGGATTCCTTCTTTATCTTGGGTAATACAACCATCTTCAATTTCAATCACACGATCCGCATGCTTTAACAGGCGAGGATCATGGGTGACACACAATACAGTGGCACCAAACTCACGGGCAGCCCGGTGTAATAGTTCGATAACCACTTGGCCATTTTTACTATCTAATGCACTAGTGGGTTCATCAGCAAAGATCAGCTTGGGATCTTTGGCTAACGCACGGGCAATGGCCACGCGTTGTTTTTCACCGCCGGATAAGGTGAGCGGTCGGGCATGGAGCCGATGCCCCAGTCCAACGTGTTCTAATGTGGTTTTGGCACGTTGTTGGCAGTCAGCCTCACTTAAGCCGCTATATTGCAATGGCAGAATAATTTGCTCTAAGGCAGTTAAGGAAGGAAAAAGATTAAAGCCTTGGAAAATAAAACTACAGTTTTGTAATCGAAACTGATCAATGGCGGTTTGATTCAGTTGCCATAAGTTGGTTCCTAACGTGATCACCTCACCTTGGCTGGGTACCAGTAGGCCGCTTAATACAGCTAATAAGGTACTTTTACCCGAACCTGATGGGCCAACCACTAAGGTTAACTTACCTGCTTCAATTTGTAGCGAAATATCTTTTAACACGTGATTAGTGGTTTCACCGGTGCGAAATGATTTATGTATACTTTGGCAGCTGATCGAATCGGTGTTCATCGTAATAAATCCGCCGGTTCGGTTTGGTATAACACACGTAAGGAGATCAAGCCGGAAGCCAGTGCCACACTTATTGTAAACACACCGGTGATACTTATAGCCCACAGGGGCATATTCATGGAGACACTATTGAGTACAGCAAGGCCTAAAACAAGATAAGCACAGATGAGTGTTAGTACAAAGCCCACTAGGCCCACCCATAATGATTGCTCTAGCACAATTTTACGTAACGTACCTACTGAAATACCTAAAGCTCGTAAGGTGGCATATTCGCGTATGCTACTGAGAGTGGCACCGCGTAGCGTTTGGCTAGTAATAGCCACACCAACAATTAAACCTAATAGCACCGAAAACCCAAAGCTAGCACCAGCACCGGATTCAAACAACCAATACAATTGGGATTGCACAGAAAAATCACTGGGTTGCCAGACTAAATAAGGGGAGCGAGTGTGTCGTGCGCTATTGAGTTCAGCGGCAACTTGGGCGGGGTTAGCGTGATCACGTAAGCCGAGTAAAAAGTATTGAGTGTAATCGCCGTTATGCCATTTGCCTAAGAGTTGTTGATAGGTAAAGTGAGACATAAATACATAGGCCCCCCCGATATTGCGATAGCCGCTTAACATACCCACTACCTTGACTCGTTTGTTATCAATCTCAGCGGTGTCGCCGATGTGTACACCGAGTTTTTGGGCATCGGCCTCATCGATTAAAATTGTGCCGGGCTCTTGTAGCTTTAGACGTAATACATCAGGAATATCAACGGGAAAGCTTAATGAG
>CAZPAE010000117.1:0-7365 GCA_964584455.1 uncultured Thioalkalispiraceae bacterium | reverse complement strand
CTTCCATTGAAAATATGCGTCGATTGTTAGATATCTTCGCCTACAACCGAGACCTTGTTACCGATGAGCTGGCTGAGCTGCGTCATGCAGCCGCCACACGCCCGGGTGTACAAGAAGCTTTCGCCGCCATGTTTCCCGCACCACGCCAACGCTGGGTCGATGAATTGGCTTGTAATACCGAAACTCTGTCTGCTCTCGATAAACAGACGCTGATTATTCATGGTCGCGATGATCACGTAATTCCCTTGTCGGTCTCTATTGATCTACACAAACTTATTAATACATCACAACTGCATGTATTTGGCCAATGCGGACACTGGGTGCAAATAGAACACGCGGATCGCTTCAATCGACTGGTTACAGATTTTTTATCTGAAAGGTAAATAACGCTACACAATACTTTAAACACAATATGCTAAGCAGTCGACACTGCTATTAATTAATATTATCTTGTGAATATGCGAAGATAAGACATTCTGTTTTGAATTTATGATGTAAGGGAACCACATGCCTTATCGACTCTTAGTATTACTCATCTGCTTCAGCACTTATCCTGTGTTCGCAGCGAAATTAAGTCTCGTTGAAAACCATTCGGTATTCTTATCCGGCTCTCCTATTCAGGTTGACATTAAAGACGCAGCGGCTATTGACCAAGGTGCCTGGCGCGGAATGTTTAAACAAGGCGATAAAAACCTTCGTAACTACCTAAGCTATCAATACTTAAAAGGTGCTGCCAACAAACGGCTCACATTCGTCGCCCCCAAAGAAGCCGGGCAATATCAATTCAAACTGCTTAGCCGTGACTATACTGGCAAAGAATATGCTCAACTAACATTTACGGTAGAACAAATAAGCCAAACTGCCGTGCGCTTATCCACCGACAAAACCGCTTACAAACCCACGGAATCTATCCAAGTTACATTCGGTATCGATACGCCACCAGCGCAAAAAGCATGGATAGGGCTTTTCCCTGCTGAAGCACCGCATAACTCAACGCAAAACTATTTAACCTATCAATACGTCAAAGGTAAAAGCCAACATACCTTTCGCTTTGTCGCACCGGAAAAACCCGGCCAATACGAACTACGTTTCTTTGATAACGAACAAGGCAACGAAATCCAAACAACAGCCTTTCGCGTCAACGACTTCACCAACCTAGCAGTTTCCGTTACCACCGACAAAAAAGACTACGCACCACAAACCAATATGGTAGTCGATTTTGTGGCACATAAAGATTTCCCCAGCCGCGCTTGGATTGGCATTTTCAAAGGGAAAGTAGATGATGATCGTCGAGATTATCTAGACTATCGCTACATCAACAAACAAACCAAAGGGCGCTTTATCTTTAAAACACCCATCACAAAAGATGCCTATCATGTAAAAATGTTTAGCTCTGAATCGGGCGCTATCGTCGCCAGCACCGATTTTACCGTCAACGCCAGTCTTAATGCTGAAACACTAAAACAACAAATCGATAAACAGGGCAAAGCCTCACTTTATGGTATTTATTTTGACTTAGATAAAAGCACCATACGCAGTACATCCCATCCTACATTACAAGCAGTCGGCAACTTGCTAAAAACAAACCCAGAACTCGCTATACAAATCCAAGGTCATACCGACGACTTAGGGGAAGCACAGTACAACTTGAAATTATCAGAACAACGCGCCAGCGCCGTAAAACAGTACTTAATAAAACACTTCGCAATTACCCCGACACGACTCACATCCATTGGGTTTGGCGAAACCAAACCGGTGACCAACAACAAAAACGACGCCGAACGCGCGCTCAATCGACGGGTGGATATTGTCAAAATGTAACTAATATAAAAAACCCTGCATCAATAAAGATGCAGGGCTTACATACTAAATTTAAATAACTTAATTACGAATTAAAATATAATCTGCTGCATCGCAGTTCACACCACTAGAGCTATGAATACTCACCCGTTTATTAGCCATAAAGGAAGCCATAGCCATTTCAAAGGCGCGCCTATGTGCTTCAGCTGATGGCGCTTGGTTCGCCCAGAAGGTAATACCTGCTGCAGAGGCACAAGGCCCAGTTCCCCCTTCAGTTGCCACAACAAACAATGCTTGATTGCTTGACTGGTTTAATATTTCCTTAACAACGGCATCTTGAACTAGCCAACCAGCATGAGCAGACATGGGAAAGACAGTAACAAAAGCGCACAACATAACTTTAACGAAGTTTTTCATTGAAACATTCCCTCTTATCAATAAATAACGAGATTAAAAGATATTGTATTAAAATAAGCATCTATCATATTCTTCCATCGTTGACGCTTATCACTTGTTATCCTATCAGCTCGATATAATGAAATGTGTGAAATAACCCAATTAGAAAACCCAATAACGTTAAATTTTGTTTCTTATAAAAGAATGTCGTTATGTTTTAATATGCTTTTAAATTTATAAAACAGAATTCAACCAACCCATCGATTTCGTTCACAAACAGTATTTTTGAATAAACAATATTTAGGGGCAAGATTGCCCCTAAATATCCGTAACACATAAAACCTATGTCGTTATTTTTTCTACTCACCTAACAAGTTATGCTCATCATTATTGGCACTAGCTTCATACATAACATAAACCGGATTAGTGCTAACAATACTGGTACCAGCAGTATAAGTTGTGCTATTAAAAATCACTTTGCCAGGCGCAGCGCCATTGGCATTGCAGGCTTGGTTTTCTATAAAACCATTGTCATCTACCGTAACTGTCGTACTAGCACTAGGGCAAACGACAACAATATACTGGGCTCCAACAGGTAAACTATGGTTTGAAGAAAGATAGCTTGTATCCCAAAATGCTGTCGTTTCCGAACCATCACCATCGGCTGCCTGTATCGCTGCAATAGGTAAATTAGATTGCAAATGAATCCCTGAGCCACTCCCTTGTGAACCAGATACACCAATGCTAATTGTGCCACTATCACCAGCATCTAAATTTAGCGTTTGTGTTGCACCATTATCCGCGGTTACTGTAACAACAGTTCCATCTTGTGTTGCACCGACTCTGGCATTGGTATTGCGGACACCCCACAGCTCAGTGCTAGCAGGTGGCACAGGGTTAGCGTCAATAAGACTACCGCCACTCCCATTATGCGCGAGGTGACTGACGGCAATAGGTTGGGTTGCGGTAACAACCCCGGCAATGTTATTAGTATTACCCGCATTATGTATAGCAACCTGCCCTTTTAAGATCGGAACAACAGTGGTGACACCATCCACTGTCACCGTCACATCCGCATTTGCGTTCGGGCTATATAAATAATAGTAATGACTATTACGGTAATGTGGAATAACAAACTCACTGCCTAACATAGTATTTGCTGGTAATGTATCAGTTGCATTGACATTACTTGCTAAACTAAATGCCCCACTTCCCCAAATCACCATGCCTTGACTGAGCTCTGAAGCAGGAATGCTTAATGTCTGATATTGCGCTAATGTTTGTGAAATATTACCTGCATAAAGCGTATTATTGCTGACCAAACTAACAATCTCTATTGAGTTAGACAATAAACCTGGATTCAATAGATAACGTTCATGCCGCCCTGTCGGGATATAAGTTGTTGATAATGTATTAGAAGGAAAACTCTCATTACCGGCTTCATTCGTACGAGCAAAAAAGTTAGCACTACCTTCTTGCAAGGAAATATTAAAGGTAAAACTACCACTAGTATCAGCAGTCGTTGAGCTATCAAACACACCATTACGATATAAATCAACTTGTGCATTTTCCGCAGTACTACCAGTAATAGTATATGATGCATTTCTTAAAATGCCTTCGTCTGCTATCAGCATTGGTTGCTGAGGTTTGCTTGAAGGTAAATTAAAACCGAGTAAGTTATGCTCATCGCCACCACCACTAATACTGGCCTCATAATACAAATAGATAGGTTTGTTTGCTTCAAATAATGTCCCCGCAGCAATATTCGCCCCATCAGTCGTACTACCGAAATAGGCTTTACCTGGATGGCTTGTATCACCGCCACATGCAACTTCTGTCACCGAAGTGCCATCACGCATCTCGATATGGGTGTCCGGTTGCGGACATGCAATAGCAACATACTGTGTCGCTAACGGTAATCCATAATGTGTTCCGAGCAAACTAGCACCCATAAATGCGGTGCTTTCAATACCATCAGAGTCTGCTGCTTGTATCGCACCGATTGGCTGATCAGCAATAATCCGATAGGCTGAACCCGCCCCTTCACCAGCATTACTTCCCAGGTTTAGTGTTAATTGATCGCCGACATTAGCCAATACATAACTTTGCGATTGCCCTTGACTCGTAAACACGGTGATATTCGTATTAGCCTGTGTGGTAGCAACAACAACATTACGTGAATAGATACCAACCAATTCTGTTTCAGCGGGAGGAACAGGAAACGCATCACGCCAATTAGCACCACCGTTTGAACCTAAATGTGCAACCAGTATCGGATCATTTGAGGAGATAAGCGTAGCCTGTGAGTTTGAACCTGCACCAAATACAGAACTAACAATACCCGCTGTTAAGTTAACAGGGGTTGCAACACCATCAATCGTAATAGTTGCTGTTGTATTTTGATTCGGACTCAGTAAAAAATAAGTATGGTCATTCCGATAATCGGGAATAACAAATTCCGTTCCGAAAAAACGTTCCGGTACGGGTAAGTCAGTAGCGTCAAATGCACTTCCTAATGAAAAAGCATTTGTTCCTGAAACTGTACCACCTTGCGCAACGGTACCAACCGAAACGGGGCCAGAAGTATCGGCATTAATAGTACTGCCGTTGACAGTTATTTGATTACCATCCGTTAAGCTCATCACATCTAAACTAGCTAAAGCTAAACGATCATTTAATATGTAATAAGTCTCAGGGAAAGTTGGGGCACTAAAATCACCGGTAGCCATCCAGACTTCTTGCGTACCAGCAGGGTTATTGCCATTCCCCACAATTGTGCGACCATCGTTAGAAATACCTGTGGCTGATGTGAGTGTCCAACCTGCTAATTGCTGCCCCAAGCCCGCCGCAATTAACACATCTTGTAGTTTTCGCATGCCATTTTCTGCATCCCAAATCATCGCTACCGGGTCACCATCATTAGCTGAACCAACAATGACTGAACCATCGGCAGAAACATCCAGCGCCCGACTATTAAAAAGCCCACCCGGTAAATCACCTAACCCTTGCATACCGGTACCTTCGGTCCAACGAAATGCTTCGCGGGTGGTAAAGTTTTGGAAAAAATTACCTACAACCACACTGCCATCTACTGATGCGTCAGCGGCCTCACTACTATCATTAGGGCCAGGAGGAGTTCGTAAAAACTGTATACCGTTAGTGATAGTCCAAAGATAAGCTTCATTTGTACCAATACTGGATGTCGCCCAACCCACGACAGTTTGCCCATCACCGGAAACACCATTTGGAATCCCTAAAAAAGCAGGACCTTGCAAACTACTTAATGAGCGAACAACAGGATTCGTTGTGGTCCAACGAAAAGATTCTAAACCTAAATTAGAAGAACTTTGGCCAGCAATAATATTGCCGTCATCGGATACATCCATTGAGACACTATTTGTGCTTCCACCAGGTAAATCTCCTAGATAGATATAACCTGACGTAGTATCCCAACGATAAGCAGAAGGTGTACCACCAAACCGGCCTACAAGAACAGACCCATCATATGATAACCCCGTCACAATACTTGTCGTGGGTAAGCCTGTTAGTTTCTGCATCCCTGTTGCAGCCGTCCAACGAAAGGCATCATGATCAAACTGATGATTACTGGAGCCGCCAACCACCAAACCATCCCCTGACACATGAGGATTCCTACTCTCTAAATATTCTGTGTCGATAACCCCTAGGCCGGTAAATGTAGCCGCATGGGCGTTCAAACTCGGTAAGAAAAACGGTGCTGAGGCAACAGCAATGATTTTGAAAATATTAGAATAACGCTTCATATTATACTCCTTTATAAAAATAACACGCCCATTCAAGAAAATGATATTTGGGAGTAAGGTGGCATGCCTAGAAATATAACGAGCACTTATACATCAGCTTTCAAACTGAAATCGACCTATTCAACCACCACTTAAACTTAACAAGTTTCCATACGTTACTTAGCGCCTTATCTCTAAAATTTAAATCAAATAAATGATTTCCATGAAAACATGCCATTGTTTTTTTCAACATAACAATATGATGCAATTAATCACAGAATACGGTCATCATCAGTTCTGATGAAAAAGGGGATTTTATTTTTAAATTAAGGAAAAATACGCCGCTATTATTTAACGTTAAAATGCAATTATAAATAGCGTTAAAAATACATCACCCAGACAAGACTGTTAAATTCCGCAGTACATTCATTAGTTCAAGCTGATTACTAACGTTCACCTTCCTAAAAACAGCTTGGCGTTGCGACTGAACGGTGGGAACTGACTTATTCATTTTTGCTGCATATTGAACAGGTTTTATGCCATTTATCATAGCGTTAACTAAATCAATTTCAGCGGGTGTCATATGATAAAGTGTTTTTAATATTTCCGGGTTAATGCTAACTTGACGAGTAGGCTCTATAATCACAAGCACTGCCATATTAGGCAACTCCATCCAAGGTAAAGGTGGTTTTTCTTGTTTAATGGGAAAGGCTAAAACTTGATATTCATTAACGCATTGTGAACCACCGACTAATGCATATCCTGGGGTAGGTTCACCATTATTTCCAAGTGATTTTGCCAGCAAAGAGGACAATGCATTATTGTCTAAACTATCCGTCGCATATAAATGATTCTGTTTAGCACCTAAAACACTGCCATCATCTAATAATACCTGGGCCGACGAATTAATAGTTACAACACGCCCTTTGTCACTGACGATAATACTAGCAATATCACTAGACACACCAATATTATTCAATGCAACCTCTAACACTATGTGTTCATAAGCTTGCTCAATATATGCCAGCACATACCGAATTTCTGGCAACGTTGCAACTGCCCAACAGCTTAAGCTATCAGCATGTTCGCAGGTTTTATCGTTGGCCTTTAGATATGAAGGGATTGTGGTTTTGTAACTAGATGTATCAATTAACGGTTTTAAAGTGCTAACTGCCTGGTCCCATACTTGCTGTGTAGTCGGAATAACATGGAATGTATCTTTTAATTGAACTGTACCAATACTCATAATATTTCCCCCCGGTTACTTTATGCAAATAGTTCATCTCACAACACACCTTATTTGGCTTTTAAAATATCGACAAAATAAACATATATCTTATCGGGTTTATAGCTCAGATAGCTGTCTTAAACGCAGCTTATATAAATACTTTTATAGTTATAACATACA
>CAZPAE010000116.1:0-7370 GCA_964584455.1 uncultured Thioalkalispiraceae bacterium | reverse complement strand
GGTTGTTTTGAGCATGCTATACAAGAAAACTACGATGCTGAAGTGCGCTGGGTTTCCGATAGCAGTAATTTAAAGTGGGTTGCGGGATTATATTATGGAACGCAAGACAAAAAAATTCTCGATAATGGTTATGACATTTTAGGTGCGCCATTAGCTTTTTCGCGTGGAAAAATATCCAGCGATACCACTGCGTTGTTTGGCCAGTTGACTTACCCACTTAGTCGACAATTTGAATTGACCGCGGGTATGCGTGCCCAGACCGAAACCATCGAAACTGATACCAGTTATTTCAGTGGTGTATCGACCACCTTTTCAAAGGGCAGCAAAGATGAAACTGCCTTATTGCCAAAACTAGGGCTGTCGTATTTTATTGATGACAATAATACCTTGTTTGCTAACTATGCTAAGGGTTACTTATCTGGCGGTTACAACGATTTTCAGGCAGTGAATGTCAGCTCTGATGAGGCATACTTTAATCCACAAATTACCGATAGTTTTGAGTTTGGTTATAAGGGGCGGGGACCTGGCTTTACTTTAACAGCTAATTTGTTCTACATGGATATTGAAGACATTCATACCTATACGGTGGTTGGTGCGACAATTTATCAAGCAGGTAATTTAAAAGGCGCAACTTCCTATGGTGCTGAGATGGAATTGCTTTATGAGTTCACTTCTAGTTGGAGTTTAGATGCTAGCTTAGGCGTGGTTAACGCAAAATATAAAAATGGCTCGGTTTTTAATGGCATTGATGCGAGCAAGAAAACAGTTGAAAAAACCCCTGATAAAACCGCTTTGATCGGTGTGCAATATGAAACTAATAGCTGGCTATGGCGCTTAGAAGCACATCATCGCGGTAATACCTATTACGATTTCCAGAACTCTGCTGAGCTCGATGGTTATACCTTATGGAATACGCGTGCCACCTATAACTTAGATGATTGGGAGTTTTTGGCGTACGTGAATAATATTACTGATGAAGTTGCTGTAGAAACTGTATTCGACTCTTCTAGCTTATCAGGCCCGAATACCGTACTACGAATTTTAAATACCTCACGTATGGTGGGAGTTGGTGCTACATACCGTTTTTAAGTTTTAGGTATGTTACATACTGATTAGAGGGTGTTGATGAGTAAAATGCAAATTGACTTAGGGCCGGTACAAGAAACGTTACTCATTCCCTTATTAGGTCGTGCGGTGGTATCGCGTAATCAACCCGCATTATTTGAAGATAAAGCGGCCGTCAAAATTGTTGATGAGTTGGATTATGATTTTAATAAGTGGAAAAGGTCTGCCGCATTATCCGGTTCAGTAATCCGTACCAAGATGTATGACCAAGAGGTTGCACGTTTCCTCGATTTATACCCAACAGGGACCATTGTTGAAATCGGTTGTGGTTTAAATACTCGCTTTGAACGGCTTGATAACGGGCAAGCTAATTGGGTTGAGTTGGATTTACCCGATAGCATGGCGCTAAGAAAGAACTATTTTTCAGATCAGCCACGTCGCCAAATGATTGCTGCCAGTGTGTTAGATACGGATTGGTTTGACACAGTAGAAAAAATTGGCGGGCCTTATTGTTTTATTTCTGAAGCGGTCATTATCTATTTAGAAAATGATAAAGCTAAACAGGCAATTACACAGATTGTGAGTCACTTTGGCTCGAAGGATGTTAGCTGGTTTATTACCGATACTATGGATGAGGCGATGGTCAATGACCAAAAAAATCACGACGCTATGCGTCACTTATCGCGAGACAGTTGGTATCGCTGGCATTGTGTGCACCCGAAAGAACTGGAAGATTGGGGTGTTGGACTTAAATTAGAACGGTCCCAGTCATTTATGGATATGAATCCAGACTTATACAAAATTGTGCCACTTAAATGGCGATTTTTTCTGAAATGGTTGCCTGGGCTAATACGAAAAAAAGTCCAAGCTTATCGTATTAATACATTTTCAATTCACGCTTCATCGTGAGCAAGGTATCGATTATGGAACTGAATATATCCCAAGTTAATAAAACCTATGCAAATGGCGTTCATGCGCTACAAGATATTAATTTATCGATTTCATCTGGTATGTTTGGTTTATTGGGGCCCAACGGTGCAGGTAAAACCAGCTTAATGAATACCCTTGCCACTTTACAATTGCCCGATTCTGGAAAAATCAAACTGGGTGATATCGATTTAACCAATAAACCACAACAGATTAGAGAAAAGCTGGGCTATTTGCCCCAACAATTTGGTGTTTATCCCAACACCTCTGCAGAACAGATGCTTGATTATATTGCCCAGTTAAAAGGGATTGGCGATAAGTCACAGCGTCAACAGCATGTTGCAGAGTTGTTAGAGTTAGTTAATTTAACTGAACATAAAAAACGCCATTTGGATACTTATTCAGGGGGTATGAAACAACGGTTTGGGATTGCGCAGGCATTAGTGGGGTCACCCAAACTGATTATTGTTGATGAGCCAACCGCGGGACTAGATCCCGTTGAGCGTAATCGGTTTCATAATATTTTAAGTGATATTAGTACCGAGACGATTGTGATTTTATCGACACATATTGTCGAAGATATCGCGAATCTTTGTAATCAAATGGCGATTATGTACCGGGGTAAAGTGTTGCGACAGTCCACGCCGCAAGATTTAATAGCTGAGTTAACTGGCAAGCTATGGGAAAAACCGGTCACTAAGCAAGAAATAGAATCTATGCAATCTGGTTCGGAGCTTAAGATACTCAGTACGCGGCTAAACGAAGGGCAGCATTTTATTACAGTGAAAAGTGATACCTGCCCAGGTGAATCATATAAAAACAAAACGCCGGACTTAGAAGCCGTCTATTTTGATAGTTTGCCATTAGATGCCTTGCAGTAGGAGGCAGTGATGTTAAAGCAAATATTTCTGTTCGAGCTTAAAGCACGTTTGACATCTAAAGCCACTTGGATTGCTTTTGGGATACTTATTTTATTCGCGTTACGCGATATCATGAGTGCTTATTGGGATGAACTTATTGGCTCAGGTCGGGTTTATCGTAACTCAGCTTTCAGTGCCTACTTGTTATTCATGTTTTCTAGTTTTTGGGTCGCAATTATGGGGGCAGGCTTTGCAACTGCACCATTGTTAAAAGACCTACAGACCAATTGTGCTTCTATTATTTATTCCAAGCCGATTAAAGACTATGAGTACTTTCTAGGAAAATATTTTGCCAGCTTGATTGGTATGTTCGTGGTTTTGCTTGGCACACCGGTTGGCTTTGTCTTAGTGGAATATATAGGCCCTTTATTTTTAGGCCCTGACCAGGTTGAAATAACAACCACCCCATGGCCACAAATGCTACATGCTTATCTGATCTGGACTGTCACAGCAGTATTGGTATTTACCTCTATTCACTTTGCATTAGCCGCGACAACTGGAAAATTACTGGCGAGCTATTTAGTGGTTGTGTTCTTAATGCTGTTATGGATGTTAATGGAAGTATATGTTCGTAATAGTGCCACAGATACATGGGTACAGATTGTCGATCCTATTGGTTTGTCGACAGTGGAAAGTCAAATTTCTTACTGGAGTGCGGAAGAGCGTAACACCAACTTTATGTCTTTCTCCGGTACCGTGTTATGGAATCGGTTACTTTATGTTGGCATTTCTGTTGCTGTTATTCTATTGGCATTATGGCGTTTTGATCTACGTGCTTTAGCGCGTAAATCGCGTAAAGTAACTAAGGCGACGATCAGCCAAGAAGATGGTGTGGCATCCACCCAAGTTGTATTGCATCGTATTACACAACGTGTCTCACAGCATTTCGGCTTTATGACACAATTACGATTAGTTTTGTCGCAAGGTTGGCATGAATGGTTGTTAGTGGTGAGGGATCGTTATTTCTTAATTATCCTATTCTTCTTATTATTATTTGCGTTTTCGGTATCGACCAATATTAGCCAGTTTTATCAGCCTGAAAACGGTAAATTACTACCCATGTCCTTGGTGAAGCTGGGGCAAGTGATAGAGGTTTTCTTCCTCAATGGTATTTTGGTTTCGGTATTTTATATTGGTGAAATCATGCACCGTGACTCAACGGCACGAGTGACCAATATCATTCAAGCTACACCGGTTGCCACTTCAACGTTGTTCCTAACTAAAATAATGGGCGTTTTCCTCTTAGTGTTGATGTTGGCGCTGATTCCGCCCTTGGCTGTCGCCGTCACGCAGTTAGGGCAGGGCGTATTTAATATTGAATGGCAGATTCTATTTGAAAGTTATGTGTTAAAGGTATTTCAATTTCTATTTGCCTTTGCCGGCTTGATTGTATTTGCTCATGTGATTACCGGTAAGAAGTTGCTCGGCAATATTTTAGCGGTATTTTTAGTAATAACACCGCTGATTTTTTTCGAGTTTAAAACATTTGAACACCCGTTTTTGTTATACGGAATACCCGGTCCAGGTGTTGGTTTTTCCGTATTCAATGCCTATGGTGGTAATTACGATTTCCTTGGCACCTTAGCTTTTTATTGGATGGGTGTTGCTGCATTTTTAATGGTGCTGTCCTACTGGATGTGGGGGCGTGGTACTGAATATCAGTTTTGGGCAACAGTAAAACAACGCCTCAACATTTCTTCAGTAGCGGTAGCGAGCGTGACGATATTGAGTTTTGGTATTGCTGGTTATCAGGGGTATAACAGTATTAACCTAATAAATGACTATCAAACACGGACTGAAGAAATAGCAGAAAAAGCAAGCTACGAAAATAAATATCGTCAATATGCTGCTATAGCACAACCACAAATACGACATGCCGATGTGACCTTAGACTTATCTGTGCAACAACGTCGGGTTGCCGTTGAGGCGGAATTAGTTTTGATGCATCCACAAAATAGTGAGTCAGGCATAGCACAGGTTTTATGGCAATGGCCAGATGATATGCAAGATTTTGTTGTGGCATCAATACTGGGTTCAACGCATCAGCTGGTATTACAGCAGCAAGACGTTGAATTACAACAAGCGTTATACCAAATTGAACCGCCTTTACAATCCGGTGAACGGTTATCGGTGATGGTGAAAGGGCAAGTTGTGTATCGGGGCTTTGGTAAAAAAGGTCGGGTTGGTTCACTCTATCCACAAGGCAGTACATTAACCATTGATGATGTGTTACCAAAAATTGGTTATCAAACGGATCGCGAAGTTGAATTAACCGGTGATCGCAAAAGTCAACAATTAGGTAATGCTAGTGACTTGTTACCCTTGGATGATATTGCTCAAGTGCATACCCGCTTGGTGAATCGGTTTGCGCCAACCGCCACCTGGCAAGTCACGGTTGTGAGTGATAATCAACAAACGTTAGTCATGCCAGGGGTAAAACAGTCTGAACAAATTGATAATGGTAAAACGCGGGTAACTTATACCAATATGTTGGCGGCACCACTTGATTGGCAATTAGCGTCTGCTGATTACCAAATTGAGAAAGGTGAGTGGCAAGGTTCAACGCAAAAGGTGGCCATTGAAGTTTATGCACACCCTAAGCATACAGTAAACATGCCGGTATTTATTCAAACGGCGCAAGAAGCATTGAGCTATTTTACTACTCGCTACGGTCAGTTTAGCTACGATACCTTGCGGATTGTAGAAGTCCCCAATGGTATTGAAGATGTTTATACCACGGGTAATATGATTGCTTTGCCAGAAGAAGATGGTTGGTTGCAAGATTATCAGCACGGTCCTGGTGTCGACTGGATTCGTTATGTGATTGGGCGTGAGTTGGCAAAACACTGGTGGCAGCAGCAGCTTAACCCTGCCGAAGTGAAAGGTTCGTTAGTGTTGACCGAAGGCTTACCGAAATATGAAGCATTAAACTTTGTAATGCAAAAGGCCTATGCCAAAAAACATACTCAGGCAAACTGGGATGAGATTAATCGGTTCCTAACGCGTTTCCAAGATGACTATCGGCAAGCCAGTGCCTTAGAGGATCAAAGTTTACCGACATTACTAAGCACCGATCATCAAGATTATATGGTGGATAAAGCAGCATACCATTTGTTTGGCTTACGGGCCTTTTTAGGCGCAGATAAGTTTGATACGGTATTACAATCTTATTTACGTACGGCAAAACAAGATCAAACTAAATTACCTAATTTGGCGGATCTCCATCAGACTTTACAGCAGGCTGCTGGTTCGTCAGGCGAGTTGCAATATGTGAATGCCATGTTTGGCCAACGGTTACGCCACGATAATCGTATTGAAGACATTGCGGTGGTGGATACGGCAACACAAGGTAAACGGGTGAAAGTCTGGCTTAATAGCCGTCAACAGCAATTATCTGAGTTGGGTAATGCAACCGATGTGCAAGGGGAAATTCCGATGCAATTTGCGGTAGTACTTCGCTCAGGACAACATCACTTTCTTACGCCACAGTCCATTAAAACCGGCGAAAGTATTGTGAGTATTGATTTACCGGCCGAGGCACAAACATTAGTGCTCGATCCCATGCGGTTTTATATGGATGAAAGTTTATCGGACAATCAAGTGCTTGTCCCTTAAAACCAGGTGCTCCGTTAGTCATGATGCTAAGGATGGCGTATGACTAACAATTTTTAATCTGCTGTAATTTGCGAAATAATGTTCGTTTACTGATACCGAGCTTGTCAGCCAAACTATCACGATCACCTTGAAACTTAGCCGCTATCTGAATTAAATAACGTTGTTCCATTTCTTCGAGCGGTAAGATCTCTTCTGTTGCTAACAGGGTTGAGTAATCTTGTTGTTGTATATTGTCGCGGACTTCTTGTGGTAAATGCTCAGGCAAAATAGTGTCATCGTCACTTAATAAGATGGCACGCTCTAAAATATTACGCAGTTCGCGTACATTACCAGGGAAAGTATATTGCTGTAGTACTTGTAGTGTTTCGGGGGCAACGTGGTAAGTATCATCCGGCGATAAACGACTAAGTAATGATTCAATTAAGATGGGTAAGTCATCAATACGCTCATGCAAGGCAGGAAGCGCAATGGGAAACGTACTAATCCGGTAAAATAAGTCTCGCCGAAAACTTCCTTGAGCAACCATCTGGTTTAAGTTGCGGTGTGTCGCCGTGACAAGACGAAAATGTGCTTGTTGTGGATCAATACTGCCGACACGACGATAGGTGCCGGTTTCCAATAGACGAAGCAGTTTTACTTGTAAGCCTAATGGTACATCGCCCACTTCGTCTAAAAAAAGTGTGCCACCTTCAGCGGCTTCCACTAAACCAATTTTTTTGGCATGGGCACCAGTGAAGGCCCCACGCTCATGGCCGAATAATTCGCTTTCAAATAAGGATTCGGTTAAACCGGAACACTCCACTACCACGAAGGGTTTGTCACTGCGAGGACTATTATCATGGA
>CAZPAE010000115.1:0-7388 GCA_964584455.1 uncultured Thioalkalispiraceae bacterium | reverse complement strand
CCAACCCCATGAAGCGCATCACCAACAGGCAGCTATCCTGATTGGTCATGATAGTTTACCGGACATGGCACCGGAGGTACTCATCAACTTAGCCGATGAGGTACCGACTTTTTTTAGCCGTTTCGAACGTGTGGCCGAAGTCGTGGCGGGTGATGAGCAGATCCGCAAAACGGCTCGCAATCGCTTTAAATATTATCGGGAACGGGGCTACCCCCTCGAAACTCACCAGCTCAACAGCTAAGCTATGGTTATGGCAAACGAAGAACCGACAGATCTGCTTAACGCTTTAGAGTCCATAAAAGGCTTATTAGAACGTAGCGAAACCAAACTCAATGCGGCAAGAGAAAGTATTGAATCGGCTACGCCATTACCAACACTGGAACAAAGCGAACCGGCGCCAGTGGATGAGCCCATCGAGGTCCCCGTATTGAATGACATCGTTGTACCACCCGATGCAGTGCATACCTCACCGACTGTCGACATTGCTGTCCTCAAAGCCTTTCTTGATGAAATGCAATCCACTATCGAAAAAAATATGCGTAGCACCTTAATGAAAGCCGTGGTTCAAGCCGAAGGTGATATTAAAAAACAAATGAATGCTTACTTGGATCAACTACGCAAAATGATAGACGAACAATCTAACTAATCAGATTGCTATTGATAATAACACCCCTGAGACGGTAACCAGTCTGGAATTTGGTAATAATACTGCTTCACGTTTTGTAGCACTTCTTGCTCATACTTCGCATAATTAAAATGTACGCCAATACCAAGATGATACTGGGTTCCTTTAAACGGTAACACCACATGGGTAAAGTGCTGAAAATACTTCGCATACAATGCCACATCTGCTTTATGGCTGACAATCGCTAACCCTTTACCATCAAACGCGCGATAGTCTGTAATAATATCGTCTTGACGACCATGATAGGAACCAACCCCTAATACAGGTACGGGTTGTTTCATATGATAAGCTAAAATAGCAGATTGGCTATAACTGGGGGTGACTAACTGAAAGTCATAACTATTTTGCTTAACCAGTGTTAATAATGACTCAGTATACATAGCATAAACTAAGTCTTGATAAGACTCTTCATTGCTTTTTATCAAGCCCGGTAACATCGCAAATACAATGCCGAAAGCCACTAAGTGCAATAGGCTAAAGCTCCACATAAAATGAAAACTCACCTGAAGCTGGCGCATCGACAACAATGCCATCATGCCAATAAATAAAAACGGATAAAAACTTAATAACCAATGCAACCCAATACTTTTACCAAACGACAATCCCATAAACAACAGTATCGGTAGCCCAAACAAGGCCATAAACACAGACAGTCGTCCCTGTCTAAAGTATTCGCGTAACCTTTTTGACTGACGAATCAAGAAAAATACGATGGGGGGTGTCACCACATAAAGCAACAACAATAAATACGTGCCAAATGTCATGACCGAAAAATTAGAGTCACTGGTGCGATTCACCAAGTTGAACAAGTAATTATTCCAACAGTGATAATAATTCCAGGTTAAATTCAGTCCAATAAAAGGTAAGGTTCCCAGCAATACCCATAAAATACCCAGATAAGGCCGAACTCCACGCCGAACAAATAAGATCACATAAAATAAATAGGCAACGCCTAATAATCCGGCGAAAAACTTAGAATAAAACGCTAAACCCAGTAATAACCCCGATAACAAATACCAACCAAAGTGATCTTGTCGTTGTGCTTTATAAAAACAAACGCCGGAGAAAAATGAAAAAATAATTAACGGGGTATCAGTGGTAATCAGCGGTGCCATTAAATGCACGGGAGCCAACCAATACAAGCCCGCCACTATCAGTGCTTGGGGTTTTCCGTACGGCATGACTAAACGGTACATCACCCAACCGATGAGTGTTGTACCGATGATAGTGGGCAAACGCAGCCAAAGGGGATGATCACTGACTTGTAATAAAGCCGCTAACCACCACCCCACCATGGGGGGATGATCATAATAACCATAATCCAAATGGTTTCCCCACACGATAAAATAAGCTTCATCACCCGTAATGGGGATCAAGACAGCCATTACCGATTTAATCAGTAGGCTCACGCCTATTAAAATAAGTAAAGACTGCGAAGAACTAAGTCGATTAAAAAACACGCTCAGTACGATTCCTTCTGAATTAGCTAGCGAGTAATCCGGCCAATGGTAGCAGAGTCTCATGCTATTCGCCTGTACCGGACAAATCCGGTTATAATAACAGCACGTTTGAACAACAACCTAATAAGAAGCATTTGTGGACAAAACATACGACCCCCATAATATCGAACAACGTTGGTACGACACCTGGGAGCAACAAAACTACTTCGCACCAAGCGGCAATGGCCAACCTTATTGCATCATGATCCCCCCGCCCAATGTGACCGGTTCATTACATATGGGTCATGCTTTTCAGGACACCATCATGGATAGCCTGATTCGCTACCATCGTATGAAAGGCAACAACACCCTATGGCAGGCCGGAACCGATCATGCCGGCATCGCCACCCAAATGGTGGTTGAACGCCAACTCAATGCCCAAAATCAAACCCGCCATGATCTTGGCCGAGATGCCTTCGTGGAACGGGTCTGGGAATGGAAGGAACAATCAGGTGGCACCATTACCCAGCAACTACGTCGTATGGGTGCCTCACTAGACTGGTCACGGGAACGCTTCACCATGGACGAAGGTTTGTCCAATGCGGTAAAAGAAGTCTTCGTACAACTTTACGATGAAAAATTAATCTATCGGGGCAAACGTCTGGTCAACTGGGACCCGGTATTACATACCGCCTTGTCCGATCTTGAGGTAATCTCAGAAGAAGAAAACGGTTACTTGTGGCACATGCGTTACCCCTTAACCAATGGTGAGGGGCATTTAATTGTCGCCACTACCCGTCCGGAAACCATGCTCGGTGATACCGCGGTGGCCGTTCACCCCGATGATGAACGTTATCAAGCTTACATTGGCCAAACCATCACCTTACCCTTGGTCGGTCGCGAAATCCCGATCATTGCCGATGATTATGTGGACCCCGAGTTTGGTAGTGGGTGTGTCAAAATCACCCCGGCCCATGA
The DNA here is from genome assembly GCA_964584455.1 of uncultured Thioalkalispiraceae bacterium. Taxonomy (GTDB): domain Bacteria; phylum Pseudomonadota; class Gammaproteobacteria; order UBA6429; family Thiohalophilaceae; genus CAZPAE01. The sequence goes on along the minus strand of CAZPAE010000115.1, from coordinate 4,286 downwards.
CTTTAATGACTATGAAATGGGCCAACGCCACGACCTGCCCCTGATCAATATTTTTACTGTTGATGCGTGTATTAATGACAATGCACCAGAAGCCTATCAAGGTTTAGATCGTTATGCGGCTCGTAAAAAAATCATTGCAGATCTAGAACAACAAGACTTATTGGAAAAAATCGTTGATCACAAGCTCATGGTACCGCGCGGCGATCGCAGTGGTCAGGTAGTTGAGCCTTACCTTACCGATCAGTGGTTCGTCAAAATTGACCCGTTAGCGAAGCCAGCGCTAGAAGCAGTAGAAACCGGTCAAATCAAATTTGTACCTGATAATTGGAAAAACACCTACTACGACTGGATGCGTAATATCCAAGACTGGTGTATCAGTCGTCAGCTATGGTGGGGCCACCGTATTCCTGCTTGGTATGACGATGCAGGTAATGAATACGTAGCGCGTAGTGAACAAGAAGTCCGTGAAAAATACCAGCTCGCCGACGACTTACCATTAACGCAAGATAATGATGTACTCGATACTTGGTTCTCTTCTGCCTTATGGCCATTCTCCACCTTGGGCTGGCCAGAGCAAACCGAACCGCTGAAAACTTTTTATCCTACCTCGGTGTTGGTAACCGGTTTCGATATTATTTTCTTCTGGGTCGCCCGCATGATCATGATGGGGCTGAAATTTACTGGCGAAGTCCCTTTTCGCGAAGTCTATATTCACGGTTTAGTGCGTGATGCTCATGGACAGAAGATGTCAAAATCCAAAGGCAATGTACTCGACCCGATCGATCTCATTGATGGTATCGAACTCGAAGATCTCATTAAAAAACGCACTACTGGTATGATGCAACCGCAACTGGCGGAAAAAATCACTAAACAGACACGTGCGGACTTTGCTAATGGTATTCCTTCTTTTGGTACCGATGCTTTACGCTTTACCTTTGCCGCGCTGGCCTCAACTGGGCGCGATATTAACTTTGATCTAAAACGTATCGAGGGTTATCGCAACTTCTGTAATAAATTATGGAATGCGGCACGTTATGTATTAATGAATACTGAAGGCAAAGAACTGGGCTTAAACAATCCAGATAAAGAATTTAGCACCGCAGATGAGTGGATCCAGTCACGCTTACAACACACTATCGAAACCATACAAGATGCCATCGTTATCTATCGCTTTGACTTAGTGGCACAAGCCATTTACGAATTTGTCTGGCACGACTACTGTGATTGGTATTTAGAATTATCCAAGCCTGTCTTAGTGAGTGATAGTAGCTCAGAACAGGCTAAAGCAGGCACACGCTATACGCTAATTTACATTTTAGAAAACTTATTACGCTTAGCGCATCCGATTATTCCCTATATTACCGAAGAGATCTGGCAGCGTGTTGCCCCTATGTGTGGTATTGAAGAAAAAACCATTATGCATCGTGCTTATCCTGAAATGGATAAAGGCTTAGTTAACACCAATGCGGTAGAAGATATGCAATGGGTACAGGCTTTCATTTTAGGAATACGTAAAATTCGCAGTGGCATGGATATTAAGCCTGGAAAACCGCTACCTGTACTATGTCAAAACGGGACTGAACAGGATAAACAACGTTTAACAGCAAACCAACATTACCTCACTAGTCTAGCGAAGTTAGAGTCCATTACCTGGCTCGATGCCAACCAAACGGCACCGGAATCTGCCACCGCCTTAGTGGGCGAAATGAAACTGCTTATCCCCATGGCGGGTTTAATTGATGCACAAGCAGAAAAACAACGGCTTGGTAAAGAAATTGATAAAAAACACCAAGAACACGAACGCATAGAGAAGAAATTACAAAACCCCAACTTTGTAGAAAAAGCACCAGCAAATGTCGTGGAAAAAGAACGTAATAAGCTGAAGGATATCCAATCTACAATTGATAACTTGCGTGAGCAATTAGCTAAAATCGAAAAACTCTAGCTTCTCCCCTATTTAAATCATCTACTTATAAACGTAGCCGACTTAATAAGTCGGCTATATTTTGTGGGCTATTTATTTTTTTACTCTGTGTGAAAGATATACACAGCAACCCCGGTCTATACAGAGAACATGCCTAATTGATGCAATACACAAAGGAAAATACCTATGAAGTACCGATTGCTATCTATCATCGCCGTATCATTATTGTCGGCTAACCTAAGTGCGGCCACATTGCCTTTTGAGCTCAGTATTAAAGGTGAAGAGTTTGATGTACAAAAGAAACTTGAAATCAGCGACCTCGGCGAAGGCAAGAATGCGATTAACTTTCGGTTTAAAAATAAAAACGGTGTATTTTATGAGTTTGATCTGAAATATAAAAAGCTACCGAGCAATCGCTCTTATCCTGGCAACCTTGACATTACTATTAAAAATGCCAAGGGTGAAAAACTAGGTTATCTATTCTTTGCCAATAATGGCATTGCATTTTTAAAACAAATGGGTGAATTCGGCCTGATTATTGATATTAATGGCTACCCGACAGACGTTAAATTTACATTTGATAAAAGCAAAAAAGGTAATCTATATGTTAAAGACTTAGCCAACGAACGGCTTATTCAAGATACATTAGTTCCTAAATACGGTTTCCAAATGATAAGACCAGTTATCGCTCCCCTCATCCAACCTGGCTTACGTTCGCAAACCTATCAACTTGACCATCATCCTTATGCGGTTAACTATACCTTAAAGGATGTTAAAAATGGTCAAGTCCAATTCCAATACAACTTACTAAAAACCAAAGACAGCCAGCAAAAATTACTGGAACGCATCTATTTTAATTCAGAAAAAATAGAAACCTTACGTGAAGGCATGTTTGCAGGTAAATACTTTGATAAAGAGGCTGGCACATTTAAACTTGTGTTCTACCCGGCTATGGGCCAAACACAACCGGATAATCAATAGTTTTGATAAAACGCACCCTTCGGCCTATACATCATAGGCCGGGAGGAATACTCAATCACAACCACCCAAGTGGTGAATTACACACCCGCCTGTGATAATACTATTATGACAACACTAACGACGGCGGCAATAAAAATTGCAACACCAGCCATACCAATCACAATATATTGCCATGGCTTACCATAGTTAAAGTCACGTTCGTAATTCTTACGACTTTGTACACCTAAAAAAGCCGCAAACACACTTTTTGTGACATCCCATAAGCTTGGTGTTTTCGGTTCAGTCTGCTCACTCATTCTACAGCCTATACAACATTTGATTCATGAGCCATCATTATCCACGCTATTCATTTGTTTGTACAACCCCAATGCCATCCATGCTAATAATAAAACCCCTAAGATTAAAATCGCCCAAATACTATAACGTTTCCAATCAGTTGGCTGCGAAGGAAATAATTGTGGGTTTGGCGACAACTCAAATTTCGTGCCTAAATGGGCCACTTTAATCAAATTATCATGTTTGTCATTACGATTTAACAATTGTGGTAACGGCGTATAAGCAGAAACAACATTGGCATTGCCGTAAACTAAGGTAAACGGGCCTTCGCCTTGTGCAACAAATAATAGTTCTTCTGGTACCCAGCCCAACTGTAAGCTAGGCTCGCCACCTAATTGATTAGCGTTATTTAATAGTTGTATCCGCCAAAATGTATGTGTATTAAATGCCAGTTTGGCAATAGGATTATTCACCACATTACCATCGTGTTGCAGCTGATACAGCAGTCCATTAAAACGATGATACCACGGCCCCTTAGGACTCGCGGCAGATTCAATGCGTGCGCGGACTAAGGTATTATTCTGCGGTAAATTCACCTGGATACGATCAACCGGTAATATACTATTGGTTTTATACAGGTAAGTACGATTTTTAGCATCATAACTTTCAGGCAGAAAAGTCGACCACTCCCGAGGCCGGGTACTGAGCGATTGGGGAAAACGTAATACGAGCTTCTCTATTAATAAGGGTTTCGTGCCCGTCCAAGTTAAACGAAAATATTTATACTTCTTATCTGATAATCCCACCTCTCGCTGCAATAAAGTATGATCGAGATATTGCAAATGGCTCACATTATATTTGTTAGTAATCAGTTGCCATTGATTTAAATCTTGACTGCCTTCCACTTTCACAGGAATGACAAAGTTCTCCTGTAATGGCGACCAATACACATGCAGCGTACTGGCTGCGGGCAACTCTTTTAAATGGCTTGCATCAATAATGTAACCCGTTAACTGATCTTGTAATTGCGCTGTTTTGCCATAATTAATATCAATAATGGCACCGTTATCATTTGTTGTAATATGCACATTCTTATTAACATTCT
>CAZPAE010000114.1:3527-7408 GCA_964584455.1 uncultured Thioalkalispiraceae bacterium | reverse complement strand
TTTAGACAGACGCTTAGGGGCGTATCAAATCCCCGATGGCTGGTCTATTTTTGCAGCGGGTAATCGACAAGGTGATCGCGGTGTCACGTATACCATGCCGGCACCGTTAGCCAATCGCTTTTCACACTTTGAAGTAGATATTAATACCGATGATTGGGTGGTCTGGGCGTATCACAATAATATTGATGATCGGATTATTGCCTTTGTGCGTTTTCGCCCCGAGTTATTGTTTGATTTTGATCCGGCGCATAATCCGGTGGCGTTTCCTTCACCGCGTTCTTGGGAGTTTGCGCATCGTGCGTTACAAAAATTTGAGCACCAATCAGATTTATTACTCGGTGCCTTACAAGCTTGTGTTGGTCAAGCGGCAGGGATTGAGTTAAAAGCGTTTATTGATAATTTAGATCAAATGCCGGACTTGGATGCGATTATTCGTGGTGAAGATGTACCAGCACCTAAAGAGATCGATTTACAGTATGCGGTGGCCTCAGCCTTAGTAGGCCGTGCGATTCGAGCCAATGGCACTGATGATTCGCAATCTGTGCAAGGGCATATTTTGGATTATGCCAGTGTGTTCCCACAAAAAGAGATGGGCGTGATGTTGGTTACTGATATGCATCGTGCCATTGGTGAGGCGATTTTCTCAGTACCGGAGTTTGCCCGTTGGTCCAATGATGTGGCGGATCTGATGTTGTATGAGGCGTAACGTTTTTCTCGACTCATGGAAAATCTGGACATTGAAAATAAACTGGCGGCGGCAAGAACCCGCTTAATTATTGATAAGCCGTTTCTGGGTGCCTTAGTGTTGCGTTTGCCCATGGTGATGGCGGATCCTGATTGGTGTCAAACCACGGCAACCGATGCCCGTCAGTTTTATTATAATCCTGAGTTTATTGAACAACTCACCTTATCAGAAACCCAATTTATTTTAGCCCATGAGGCGTTGCACTGTGCTTTGTCGCACTTTGCGCGGCGTGATCATCGCATTAAGCATCGCTGGGATATTGCCTGTGATTATGCGATTAATCCGTTGTTAGTGAATGATGGTTTGCAACCGCCGCCGGGTAGTTTGTATGAACGAACTTATGAAGGCATGACGGCGGAAGAGATTTATCCTTATATTGAGGATAATGAAAATGAAGAGACCTTAGATCAACATCTTTATGATCAACCGGATGATCAGCAACGCCAATCTGATCCGCCGCCTGAACCACCACCCCCGCAATCGGAAAAAGATGATGAGCAAGATCAAGGTGAGAGTCCCCAGCAACAACCGGATGAAAATACCCAAGGCGCACCGCAACCGCCGCCGTTATCGCACGATGAACAAGACAACTTAAACGTGCAATGGCAACAACGCTTAGCTGGTGCGGCGCAACAAGCCATGCAAGCGGGTAAGTTATCCGGTGATATGGCCAGGTTGGTAGACTTTTTATTACAACCGCAATTGCCTTGGCGTATGTTGTTAGCTCGTTATATGACAGCGTTAGCGCGGGATGATTATAGTTATACGCGGCCTTCGTCGCGTCGTGGTGATCCAGCCATTTATCCAAGCTTACGCAGTCATCAAGTGGATGTGGTGATTGTGTTGGATACCAGTGGTTCGATTAGCCAAGCAGAGATGGAAGAGTTTATTACCGAGATCGATGCCATTAAAGGACAAATGCGCGCGCGGATTTTATTGCATGCTTGTGATGCGGAGTTAGCCGAAAAAGGGCCATGGGTATTTGAGCCGTGGGAAACGTTTGAGTTACCTGACAATATCGATGGCGGTGGTGGGACGGATTTTCGTCCGGTGTTTAACTGGGCCGAGTGTTTAGATAGAACACCGGACTTATTGATTTACTTCACCGATGCTGAAGGGGCGTTTCCGCAACAAGCGCCGTATTATCCGGTGATTTGGCTTGTGAAAGGGAAACACCCCACGCCTTGGGGGCAGCGCATCCAGCTTAATTAAGCCCTAAATTGGCTAAGCTGTGATTCTAAAGTTTGCACCATGTTATTGATGGCATCACAGGTACTGGCGGTTTCTTGTGAGTTGGCCGATGATTGTGTTGCAATTTGACTAATACCCACCACGTTTTTGTTAATATCTTCGGCCACAGCAGATTGTTGTTCTGATGCACTGGCGATTTGCGCATTTAATTCATTAATCTCTTTGACTGCACTAAGAATAGATTGCAATGAGTCATTGGCTTCGGCCGCTTGTTGTGTGCATGACTCGGCACGGGTGCGGCTACTTTGCATGGCTTCACCAGCATTGCGTGCACCGGCTTGCAAGGCTTCGATCATCGATTGAATTTCTTGGGTTGACTCTTGGGTGCGTTGCGCTAAGGTTCGTACTTCATCGGCCACTACCGCAAAGCCACGACCTTGTTCACCAGCACGGGCCGCTTCAATGGCCGCATTCAGTGCTAATAAGTTTGTTTGTTCAGCAATGCCTTTAATTACATCTAACACGCGGCCAATGTCGTCGGAGTTACTTTCTAATTTTGCAATTACATCCGATGAACTGATCACTTCATCGGCTAAGCTGTTAATGGCATTGATGGTCGACTGTACAACATCATGGCCATTCATGGCGGAGTCATTGGCTTGATTAGCAGAGTGCGATGCCGCTTCAGCACTGCGTGCGACTTCTTGTACGGTGGCGGACATTTGATTGATGGCGGTGGCCACTTGATCGGTTTTAGATTGTTGTTCCATAACATCGCGCACCGTTTGGTTTGCTACGGTGGCTAATGAGTTGGATGAACCATTGAGGTTATCGAACATTTGCCTAACATCACTGATCACGGTACGGAACTTGGTGAGCATTTTGTTAAAGGCGACAGCAATCTCACCGATTTCATCTTGCCGGGTGGCATCGACTTCTGCATTTAAGTTACCGGTTTGTTCAACTTGTTCCATGGCATCATGGACTTTACGAATGCCGGAGGTGATATCTTTTATAATGTATAAGCTGGCGGCGATCATAATGGCTAAGGTGACAAAAATAAAAGCCAGATCGGTACGTACTTCAGCCCAGAACACTTTGTTCATGTCATCAATGTAAATACCGGTACCGACGATCCATTGCCATTTTTCAAAGCCTTTGACATAAGAAAGTTTCTCAACGGGGTCATCGCTATCCGGTTTAGGCCACATGTAAGTGACATAACCACTACCTTGTTGTTTGACGATGTCTGCAAATTCGACAAACAGTTTGATTCCCTTGGGATCGGCTATGTTGGATAAGTCCTTACCATCCAGTTCTGGTTTAGTGGGGTGCATGATCATTTTGGGTTGGTAATCGTTAATCCAAAAGTAATCATTGTTTTCGTAGCGTAAACTTTTAATTTGTGCGATAGCGGATCGTTTTGCGGTGGCTTCGTCTACTATGCCTTGTTCGGCTTGTTTGGCCTGGTATTCAATAATGCCGTATGCGATATCAACCACATCCTGTGCTTTGACTTTTCTATCGTGTAGTAGGTTGGCATTGAGATCTTGTAGTGCATGGATCATTAATGCCACTAAGCCAATCGCACTGAATACGATGAGGCTCCACAATTTGTATTTTACTGAGATATTCGACAGGTTCAGCATGGCTCCCGCTCCAAAAAAACAACTAGTGGGGGAGAGTATCGGCCGAAATATTTACTTATTAAGGTGTCTTTATTGGCAGGTGGTCAGGTAGAATAAAAAATAACCAGAGTGATTATTGTTTAGTCAAATTCTACAAAACAGGATGGCCTTCACTTTCTAGCATGCGAATTAAACGAATCAGCGGTAGGCCGATGAGGGTGTTGGGATCATCGCCTTCTAAACGTTCGAATAAGGCAATGCCTAAGGCTTCTGATTTAAAGCTACCGGCACAGTGATAGGGCTGTTCTTTTTCTAGG
>CAZPAE010000114.1:0-3517 GCA_964584455.1 uncultured Thioalkalispiraceae bacterium | reverse complement strand
TCATCATCTTTGAGGTGGCGAAAAATCACGTTAAATGGGATCACATCCACTTGGCTGCGTTGCGAGGTGGTGTTGTAAAGACATAAACCGGTGAGAAAGCTAATACGTTTACCCGAAGCGCGGCGTAATTGTGCAACGGCCGTTTCATGATCACCGGGCTTTCCAACAATTTGTCCATCGATGACGGCCACTTGATCGGAACCAATAATCAATGCGTCTGGATAGTTTGGTGCTACGGCTTTGGCTTTGGCTTCAGAAAGACGCGCAACTAACTGTTCTGGGATTTCACCGGCCTGCGGTGTTTCGTCAATTTCTGGTGATGCGGTTTCATAGGGAATAGCAAGTTTATCTAAAATCGCTTTTCGGTATGGCGAGGTGGAAGCTAAAACAAGGGTTTTATTGATCATGATAGTGTCATTGAGCTGTGGCGACTAATTGTTATTGTGTTATTAAAGTTTGTATGTTGTGACGATATTTTTAGAATAACGTTCGAAAGCCCAAATAGTTTACCTGATTTCAATTAACATTTCTTGTGGTGTCACTGCGTCCCCCTTTTGTACATTGACCGTTTCCACTTTACCAGCGATGGGGGCTTGTACTTCGGTTTCCATTTTCATGGCTTCCGTAATTAACACCGGATCGCCAGCATTCACTTGATCGCCGACTTTCACTAATACATCGACAATGGTGCCAGGCATGGAGGTGGTAACATGGCCGGGTTCGGTAGCACGAGGACGGCCATTTTGGCTAGCCGCACCCACAGGCGCATTACCATCGCTATTAGGGCTGGTGACAATGCTATCGAGGGTTTCTACTAAGATCTCCTCAGGTACCCCGTCGATACTTATATAATAAGGGCGAATCGGTTGATTACGATAACCTGTACCGTTGACTTTAATATGATATTCCTCGCCATGCATGGTGACGGTAAACTCTGTGGCAGCGATGCAGGCGGCATTGCTGTCATCACTGGTTGGTTCTAATCCTTCGGGGGTTAGGGTGCCATCGGCGCGCTCTTGTAAAAATTCGCGACCAATATCGGGAAACATAGCATAGGTGAGGACATCTTCATCGCTATGAGCGAGTTCACCAATCTCTTTTTTGAGCTTTTCAAATTCTGGTGGAATTAAATCTGCTGGGCGCACATCAATGATGTCTTCACTACCAATGGCTTGGCGTTGTACTGTGTGATTGACTTTACCGGGTGCTTGACCGTAACGGCCTTTTAAATACAGTTTTACTTCGTTGGTGATAGTTTTATAACGATCTTCGGCAATCACATTCATCACCGCTTGGGTACCGACAATTTGCGAAGTAGGGGTGACTAAAGGGGGATAACCTAAGTCTTTACGTACCCGTGGGATTTCTTCTAACACTTCATGCATGCGCGCCAGGGCGTTTTGCTGTTTGAGTTGATGTGCTAGGTTAGAAATCATACCGCCCGGTACTTGATTCACTTGTACCCGTGTATCCACACCGGTGTAATCACTTTCGAACTGATGATATTTTTTGCGTACATCATAAAAATAAAAACCGATTTCTTGTAAAGCGGTGAGGTCCAGTTGGGTGTCGTAAGGGGTATCGCGTAGTGCGGCGACCATGCTTTCTGTGGGTGGGTGGCTGGTACCACCGGCAAAGGCAGAAATCGCGGTATCAATGGCGCTGGCACCACTTTCAACGCCTTTGAGTTGACACATGCTCGCTAAGCCGGATGTAGCATGGGAGTGAATATGAATCGGCACGCTTAAGCTATCGACCAAGGCAGCAACCAGTTCGCCGGTAACATGGGGCGTTAATAAACCGGCCATATCTTTAATGGCAACACTATCACAACCCATGTCTTGCATTTGCTTACCAATGGCAACGAACTGTTCGATGGTATGAACCGGGCTAGTGGTATAACAGATAGCACCTTGGGCATGCTTGTTGGCTTGCTTTACCGCTTTGACGGAGACTTCTAAGTTGCGCATATCATTGAGTGCATCAAAGATGCGAAACACATCAATGCCATTGTCTGCGGATTTTTGTACGAAGTGGGTGACCACATCATCAGCATAGTGACGGTAACCTAATAGGTTTTGGCCGCGTAATAACATTTGTAACCGTGTGTTGGGTAATGCGGCTTTGAGTTGACGTAACCGTTCCCAAGGATCTTCTTTTAAGAAACGCACACAGGCATCAAAGGTGGCGCCACCCCAAACTTCTAAGGACCAAAAGCCAATCTTATCTAATTTATCGCAGATGGGTAGCATGTCTTCGGTGCGCATGCGTGTGGCAATCAATGATTGATGGGCATCGCGTAAGATGGTGTCGGTAACAAGTATCTTTGGCATGATGATTCCTTAATGTGTCATAAACCCATGCTAGCTGCTAAGGCAGCACCAATGGCACCGGCAATTTCGCGGTTAGAACGTCTAACTGAATAATTAATTAACTCGGGGTGGGCGGCTACAAAGCTAGTGTCAAACTTTCCACTTTGAAAGGCCGCGGATTTTAAAATTTCCATGTGATAGGGAATGGTCGTTTTCACACCAGAGACAGTAATATCTTTTAACGCGCGTTCGGCACGATCGAGTACCGAATCCCAGTCTAAGGCCCAAACGATAAGCTTGGCACACATGGAATCATAATAAGGGGGAATCTCATAACCGGTATAAATGGCGCCGTCGGTACGGACGCCGGGACCACCGGCGGCAAAGTAACGAGTGATTTTGCCAAAGCTGGGTAAGAAATCGTTTTTCGGATCCTCGGCATTGATCCGAAACTCAATGGCGTAACCGCGTTTTTGTACCTGGTCTTGGCTAAAGGACAGTTGTAAACCACTGGCAATGCGAATTTGCTCTTGCACAATATCAATACCGGTGATGACTTCGCTAATGGGATGTTCCACTTGTAGTCGGGTGTTCATCTCCATGAAATAGAAGTTGTCATTTTCATCCATTAAAAACTCAACCGTGCCCGCATTGGTATAACCCACCGCGAGGGCCGCTTTGACCGCCAAGTCACCTAGGTATTCACGTTGCTGTTCGGTTAACTGGGTTGAGGGGGCAATTTCAATGAGTTTTTGGTGACGACGCTGAATGGAGCAATCTCGTTCAAACAGATGGACCCCGGCGCCGTGATGATCCGCCAGAATTTGCACTTCGATATGGCGCGGGTTGGTAATGCATTTTTCGATAAACACTTCAGACTGACCAAACGCCTTGGTGGCCTCTGAAATCACCCGATCGTAGTGGCGTCGTAAATCGGCGGCATTATCACACTGGCGGATACCGCGACCGCCGCCGCCAGCGGTGGCTTTGAGCATAATGGGATAGCCAATATCCTCAGCAATCTTAAGTGCATGGTCGAGATTTTCCACATTGCCATCACTGCCGGGGGTCACAGGAATGCCGGCGTCGATCATGGCCCGGCGGGCTTGGATTTTATCGCCCATTTTGCGGATGACCTCGGCGCTGGGACCAATAAATTGGATATGGCGGCGGGCACAAATTTCAGCCAGTTCGGGGTTTTCGGA
>CAZPAE010000113.1:4930-7421 GCA_964584455.1 uncultured Thioalkalispiraceae bacterium | reverse complement strand
GGTAAGCGTTTCGCCACATCTTTTAAGGCATGGGTATTTTTAAATGTCACAATACCGGAAAAAGAAATATGAAAGTTTAAGTCCAAGGCACGCTTTGCTACTTCCCAATCTTCCACAAAACAATGCATCACACCGCCAATGTCCCCGGCTGACTCTTCATGCATAATTTGCAAGGTGTCTTCCGTGGCATCCCGCATGTGAATGATCAATGGCTTATCAATTTGTTTGGCAGCGCGAATATGGGTACGAAACCGATCCCGTTGCCATTCTAAATCCCCTTCACTGCGAAAGTAATCTAAGCCAGTTTCACCGATGGCGACCACCCGGGGATGTTGCGCTAAGCTGGTTAAACGTTCGATATTGGGATCTTCGCCTTCATGTTCATTGGGATGTACACCGACTGAGGCAAAAATGTTGTCATGCTCGATGGCCGGGTTGAGCACATCATCTAAATGTTCTAAATCGATGCAAACACATAACATGTGACTCACACCCGCTTCACCGGCTTTATCTAATGCACCTTGTAATTGACCATCATAAGGCGCCAAATCAAGCCGATCTAAATGGCAATGGGAATCTACTAACATGACTGTACTACGTTGGGATCGTTAAAATTGGGGCTACATTGTGTGCGTTTGGCGATCAGATTTCAATGCACCGGCCAGATAAGTTTCGATTTTTGTGCGTGCATTACCCCCGTCTTGCTCACTGAATTGCACGCCAATCCCCGCTGCACGGTTTCCTTGCGCACCTTTGGGCGTTACCCAGACAATTTTGCCTGCCACCGGTAATTTTTCTTTTTCTTCCATCAGCGTTAACAACATAAAGACTTCGTCACCTAACTCATAACTTTTGTTGGTTGGGATAAAAAGCCCGCCATTTTTAATGAATGGCATATACGCCGCGTATAAAGCACTTTTGTCTTTAATGGTTAAAGACAAAATGCCTTGTCGACCAGCGGGTAAACCATGCGGTAATGTTGTCATACGCCTGTTCGATTCCTTTATCGTTGTGTCAGTGTTTGCCACTGCACCAAGAGATCTTCCACTACCATTTGAGCATTCAGTGGACTTTGTTGCAAACGCATATAATTCATTATGGCATCAAAATAAGTTAACAACCGGGATAATTCCACTTTTTCTGCCAATTCCTGCAAATGCGAACGCTTATCCACATTGGTAATCGTGGTGTCAAAATGGCACTTAATTTTGACTAAGTCACTGATCCAACTATACAACCATTGTATCGGCGCCGGTAGTTTGGCCTTTAGCCAGGCATTATCCGTTGGCAAAGCTGACTGGCTTTGGGTACCGATAGCGTAAAAAGCGCCAAATGCTGCTTCCCGTTCCGCCAAAGCCGTGGTGTCGGACAAACTTAAGGCGGCAAGTGGTGCACCATAGCTTAAGGATAATAATTCCTGCGTCTTTTCCTTATCTAAAGGATGGTTATTACACAACCAATCTTGGGCTAAAGCGTAACTAGGACGGTGAAATACCAGCTCTTGGCAACGGCTACGAATCGTCGCTGGTAAACGCGATGGCTGACTGGTCACAAGCAATAATAACGTCTGTGGCGGCGGCTCTTCTAACGACTTCAGTAAACTATTTGCTGCCGCCAGGTTCATGGCTTCAGCAGGCGCAATCATGGCAACACGATACTGACCATAGTGGCTAGCTAACCCGAGATTGCTAATCAGTGCCCGAATTTGGTCAATTTTTATCGCCTTACCGGTTTCTTCAGGAACGACACACAAAAAGTCAGGATGCGATTGGGCTTGGAACTGCACACAACTGCGGCACTCACCACAAGCCACCCCATTGGATAAGGGGGTTTCACATAACAGTCGTTGAGCAAAGGCTTGTGCAAACGCTTGTTTGCCTAAGCCACTTAACCCCGATAACAACACCGCGTGAGGTAAACGTTGCTGTGTTAAACGTTGGTTTAGTGTTTGCCATTGGCTAACAAGCCAAGGATAAGGAAACGATGCCATACTAACCTATCAATGCGTCTAAAACCTGCGTTAAGCTGGTTTGCACTTGCTCTATTGCCGGTGCGGCATCAATAATAGCATAACGTTCTGGTGCATTTTTAGCCCGCGCTAAATACGCGTCACGCACCCGTTGAAAAAAATTGAGGCTTTCTTGCTCAAACCGATCCGGCTCACTGCGCTGACCCGCCCGCGCCATGCCCACTTCCACCGGTAAATCAAAAATCACCGTCAAATCTGGCCTTAACGCGCCTTGTACCCAAGTTTCCAATGCGGCAATACGCTGAGTATCAATGCCACGCCCACCACCTTGGTAAGCATAAGTGGCATCGGTAAACCTATCACACACCACCCATGTCCCTTGCTGTAACGTGGGTATGATCAATTGTGCTAAGTGCTGTGCCCGTGCCGCAAACATTAGTAACAACTCGGTATCACTGTGCATATCAGTGACTGATTTATCCAATAAGATGTCACGAATACGTTCAGACAAATCTGTACCGC
>CAZPAE010000113.1:0-4913 GCA_964584455.1 uncultured Thioalkalispiraceae bacterium | reverse complement strand
AACAGGTATTTGCTTCTCACGAAGATATTGCTCAATAAAAGCTAAGCTAGTACTTTTCCCTGCTCCTTCACCACCTTCAATGGTAATAAACTTGCCAACAGCGGTTTGTGTCATTTTGATTGTGTCGTTGGTTTATAAGAAGAAAATGGACGTTTACGCCCTTTGAGTTGATACTTAATCACAGCATTATTATGTTCTTTTAAGTTTTCAGAAAAATAATGGCTGCCATCACCCTTGGCAACAAAGTATAACGCATCACCGTCTGCAGGATGTAACACCGCTGAAATAGCATCACGCCCAGGTAAAGCAATGGGTGTGGGTGGTAAACCACCACGGCGATAAGTATTGTAAGGTGTGTCCTCTAATAAATCACGCCGCCGAATATTACCTTTATAACGATCCCCCATACCATAGATCACCGTGGGATCACTTTGCAGTCGCATGCGCTTTTCCAAACGCCGGGTAAATACCCCAGCAATGGCGCCCCGTTCACTGGCTAAACCGGTTTCCTTTTCCACAATAGAGGCCAACACTAACGCCTCGGCCGGTGTTTTAATGGGTAACCCCACATCACGCCGTTCCCACTCAGCAGCTAAATAATCTTGCATGGACACATAAGCGCGCTTTAAGAAATCGACGTCGGTTAAATGGCGCGGGAAGTGATAAGTATCGGGTAGAAACTGTCCTTCAGGATGCACACCTTTATACCCAAGTTGCTGCATCACTTGCATGGGTTCATAGCTAGTTAGGGTATGTTTTAATGCGTTGTGGCTTTTCACCGCAGCCAGTAACTGTTTAAAGTTCCAACCTTCAACAATAGTAATAGCATATTGAATCACCTCACCTTGGTCCAATTGCATTAACAACATCTTGGGGGTCATTTGGTGTTGGAGTTTGTATTCACCGACATAAATTTTATGGGCATGGCGATTTAACCGTGCATACCAAACTAAGTACTTAGGTTGAGAAATGATCTGATCTTTCGCTAATTTATTCGCAATACGAATTAAATTACTACCTTGTGCCACTTCAAGCACATGACCTGTTTCAGGTAAGTTCATCGCACTGTTCATGAACTTGTGCACATCATAAGCAAACCAAGCAACCGTTATGGCCGCCAGCAGGACAATAATGCTAATTAGTTTTTTCATCATGATAGTTTATAAGGTAACAATTCAGCGATATGATCTCTTAACTGGCAAGTGAGTGGTCCAACAGAAAACATCTGTTGTTCAAGTTGGCGTACAGGCCAAATACCGTTGACACTATTACATAGAAACAACTCATCCATACTATCGACTTGTTCACGCTTTACTGAACCTATTTCTATGTCCAACTGATTCTGTTGTGCATAATCGATAATCCATTGTCGCATAATACCGGATACCCCCGCCTGAGATAACGACGGTGTAATGAGTTTACCGTGTTTAATAAAAAAGACATTATGCATGGTTGCTTCGATAATCTCACCCTCTGCCGTGCACATTAGTCCTTCCTGAAATGCTGAACTATCCCACTCACTTCGGGCCAAAATTTGCTCAAGCCGATTTAAATGCTTTAAGCCAGCCAGTTGTGGTTGTAAAGCCAATTGTGTATCACAAAAGCGTACACATACACCTTGTTGCCAACAATCAGCGCTCGGCATACTGCGAGGACTGGTGGTAATAATCACCGTGGCTTGACTGTGTTTTGGGATGGCATAACCACGCGCAGCTTCACCACGGGTCACTATCACTTTGACAATCAATTGTGTCGTTTTGCTGACTAATGATTGTATTTGTTGATAAACGGTGTCTATATCATCAAAGGGAATACGCAATTGATCGCAAGCATGTAGTAATCGGCGTTGATGATATGACCAAAATGGTACCTGACCATCCACCACTAACATCGTTTCAAATACACCATCGCCATATAACAAACCACGATCATTGACCGTAATCGTGTCACTCACATAGCCGTTAACCAAGGTTGTCATGATAAGACGACCTCGTTAAGCCCTAGGGCAAGCAATAATCCTTTCGCTTTAGCCCGTGTTTCTGCTAATTCCTGTTCGGCTATAGAATCTGCCACCAAACCGGCACCAGCACGAAACTGTAATTGCGTATCTTTAACTAACATGCTGCGAATCAGAATATTTAAGTCTAAATCTCCATTGTGATTTAAGTACCCCATAGAGCCCGTATAAAAACCACGCGCTTGTTGTTCTAACTCATGAATAATTTCCATACACCGCACTTTGGGACAACCAGTAATCGTGCCCCCAGGAAAAACCGCCCGAATCACTTGCCCTGGTGTGGTATTTGTTTTCAAACGCCCCGTTACATTGGACACGATATGATGTACATGCGCATAGGACTCTAAAATCATTAATTCATCCACATCAATACTACCAGGCTGACAGATACGGCCTAAGTCATTGCGCTCTAAATCGATTAGCATAATATGCTCAGCGCGCTCTTTTAAATTGTCTAATAATACTTTTTGTAATTGCGTATCTTGCGCCGCATCATTGCCACGGGGTCGGGTACCGGCAATGGGCCGAGTATCCACTCGCTGTTGGGTGACTTTCACTAAGCGTTCCGGTGAAGAACTTAATAAGTGCGCATCCTGGTGTTTCATATAGCCCGCAAAGGGTGCTGGGTTGCTTCGGCGCAAAGCTCTATACAGTGGATGTACCGCAAAATTTTTCTCACTCTTGGCTTGCCATGCGCGAGAAAGGTTTACCTGGAACACATCCCCTTCTGTTATGTAATCCAATACCTTGTTAACAGCACTAAGATAGTGTTCACCGGGTTCCTCATCCAGTTGCAGTGTGGCATCAACCATCGGCATTGTTGTTGTGGCTGCCTGAATAAGATCCTGTTCCATTTGTGACAAACAATCGGCATAATCTTGCTCTGCCACTAAATGTGTTATCTGCATATGGTGATCAACAATAATGGCAGCCGGAATACGGCTTGCAAACGCCACCGGTAAATCTTGATCGTACTGTTCAAAGCCTAAACTAGGTTCTACCTCACCGGCTAACTCATAACTTAAATACAAAAACCACCCACCAGCAAACGGCAAGGGTAAGGAATCGGTGTGTGCAGTTTTCTGCCATTGTTGATCTAATGCGGTTAAAAAATCATGGCTTGCTAACGCTTGTCCATCTAAATAAACCTGACCATCTGCCTGTTTTATTAACATGGACTGCGGATACGCCAATAACAAACTATAGCGTGCCGTATTCGAATGGACTTGCGCGGTTTGTGCCGTGTTTTCTAATAAATAAGGATAACGTTCAGGCCAGGTTTCACACAATGCAAATAAATCACACTGTCCCTGAATCTGTTTATGTTGAAAATGCCGTTGGTTCAACACCTACCCACCTATCTGGGGTACCGGCAATCTTAGACCTTGCGAAAAACAAGCGTACCGTTGGTGCCACCAAAGCCAAATGAGTTCGATAATGCGGTATCGATCTTCATTTCACGGGCCGTACCTGGTACAAAATCTAAATCGCACTCGGGATCTTGATTGAATATGTTAATAGTTGGTGGTGCCACCTGATCGCGAATCGCCAATGCGGTGAAAATCGCTTCGATACCACCGGCTGCACCTAATAAGTGTCCTGTCATCGACTTAGTAGAACTCATGGCAATATTCTTGGCGTGATCAGCAAATGCACCTTTCACTGCTAACACTTCTGCTTTATCACCGGCAGGTGTCGATGTTCCATGAGCATTAATGTAATCCACTTGTTCTGGATTAACACCGCCATTGCGCATCGCATATTGCATACAACGCTTTGCCCCATCCCCACCTTCAGATGGTGATGTCATATGATACGCATCACCACTCATACCATAACCGGCTACTTCAGCATAAATGTTAGCGCCGCGTTTCTTAGCATGTTCATATTCTTCTAATACCACCACACCAGCACCATCACTTAACACAAAGCCATCACGCTGCGCATCCCAAGGACGACTAGCGGTTTGTGGATCATCATTACGTGTAGATAATGCACGTGCTGCCGCAAAACCACCTAAGCCCGATGGTGTGGTCGCCATTTCAGTACCACCGGCTAACATCACATCGGCATCACCGTACTCAATAATCCGTGCTGCATCACCAATACTATGGGTTGCTGTAGCACAAGCAGTGACGAGTGCAATGTTAGGGCCTTTCATGCCATAGCGAATCGACACATGACCCGAAACCATGTTGATGATGGTAGCAGGAATTAAGAACGGGGAAACTTTGCGTGGCCCCGAATTAAGAATAGTTTGATAATTCTTTTCAATAATCGATAAGCCACCAATACCTGAACCAATTGCCACACCAACACGTTCTGCATTGGCTTCGGTAATTTCTAACCCCGAATCAGTCAATGCTTCGGCAGCAGCAACGATACCGTATTGGATAAAGGTATCCATCTTGCGCGCATCTTTTTTAGTAATCAGCTCAGAGGGATCAAAGTCTTTAATTGAACCACCAAACTGTACCGTGAAATCTTGCACATCAAAGTGGGTAATCGGTGCGATACCACTGTTACCCGCGAGGATGTTTTCCCATGATGTCTTAACGTTGAGACCGACCGGTGAAATCATACCAAGTCCAGTTACAACAATACGACGCTTTGCCAAGGGATCCTCCTACTTTCGCTATTTAAAAAAAGGGATAATTAAAAAGGCCGCAGCCACAAATGCGTGGTATGCGGCCGATCAAACACTGCTTCGATGATGAATTAACTGCTATGCGAATTAATATAATCGATTGCTTGTTTAACAGTGGTGATTTTTTCTGCTTCATCGTCAGGAATTTCTGTTTCAAATTCCTCTTCGAGCGCCATGACTAATTCCACTGTATCGAGAGAATCTGCTCCAAGGTCGTTGGTGAAGCTTGCCTCAGGAGTAACCTCAGAC
>CAZPAE010000112.1:0-7441 GCA_964584455.1 uncultured Thioalkalispiraceae bacterium | reverse complement strand
TTCACCATTACGCCGACTGAAACAATTCCACCGATCCAACCGGAAGATGTGACTATTACCGGTAATCATCAAATTGATACAGGTCATGGTGGATACACAGGTAGTGGCTTTATTGATCATGTCGGTGAGGGTAGTATTGATTGGCCTGTTACTGTCAGCCAAGCAGGAACTTACACCTTAGAGTTCCGATATGCCTTAGCCAGTGGTGATCGACCATTACGTGTAGAAATCAATGGCCAATTACTGGATGGATTCCTTCACTTCCCCGCAACCGGTGATTGGAACACCTGGGGAACGACCTCAATTGATGTGGCTTTAGAGGCGGGTAGCAATGTAATACGCACCATTACCACAGGACAAAGTGGTGCCAATGTCGACTCACTTCAGGTAATTGCTAACTTTGGTGCTACACCAACACCACCTGAGCCGCCTTCAGTTCAACCTGATGCGGTGACCATCATCGGTGATCACATTATTCAAGCCAACCATCTTGGTTATACCGGTAATGGTTACCTGAATTATGAAGGAGAGGGTGCAGTTGATTGGCCCATCAATGTTGAGCAAGCCGGCACCTATACACTTGAATTCCGCTATGCCCTTGCCAATGGCGACCGTCCATTACAGATTGTTGTTAACGATCAATTTATCGATGGTTTCTTATCGTTCCCGGCCACTGGTAGTTGGAGTACTTGGTCAACCGTATCGATTGACGTTGCATTAGAGGCAGGTGATAACGTTGTACGCACCGTCACGGTTGGATATAGCGGCGCCAATATTGATAGAATGCATGTTATTGCCAACCCAACAGGCACACCTGCTGCCATCGCACCACCCACAGTGCAACCAGATGCAGTGACGATTAATGGAAATCATTCTATTCAAACAGGTAATCCTGGCTATACCGGTACTGGCTACATTGATTATTCCGGTGAAGGTTCTATCGATTGGCCTGTGACCGTTGAGCAAGCTGGTACTTATGTGCTTGAATTCCGCTATGCACTTGCTGCTGGTGATCGACCACTCGACATTGAAGTAAATGGTACCTCGGTAGGGATACTTTCCTTCTTAGCGACAGGTGGTTGGAGTACTTGGCAAACGGTATCAATTGAAGTTACCTTACAAGCAGGTGAAAATATCATTAGTAGCATTACCACAGGGAGTAGTGGTGCTAATATTGATAGTTTACGAGTACAGCCGGTTACCAGTGCGCCTGCAGCAGCAAGTATGCTAACGGCAACTATGGTTGCACCAACCATCGATACCAGCTTAATGATGTTGACCGAACCGGCATTATTAAACCAGGATGCACCGTTAATTTTACCTACGGAGCCAGCTCCCGTGATAGTGATGACGGAAGAAACCCAGCGTCAACGGAGTAATGAACAAAATTGGGCAGTTGATTTTGTTAGCGGCGTATAATTGAAACCCTCAACAATTATCGCTAGCGAAGTCACGATTAATTACATAACTTCTATAGAGGTAGAACACTATGGCAAATAATGCAGCCAAAAATGAAGCACCAAAACAAGATATTCCCCGAGTACGTTGGGATACGAGTAACTTAAAGAGTTCATATGCCAATGTCTGTAACGTGACCAGTACACGTGAAGAAGTGGTTTTAAACTTTGGTGTTAACCAAGCGTGGGAACAGGGCAATAAAGAAATGTTAATCGAATTGACAAATCGCCTTATATTGAGTCCTTTTGCCGCTAAGCGTCTTTCAGTCATGCTCAGCAATTTAGTTAGCGAATTTGAGAAGCGTTATGGCGCATTAGACATCGATGCACCCAAACCTGCCGAAGAAGCGATGGCGAAAAAATAAGTCTTTCGCTTGCAAAATAAACGTGGAGTATCAATAAGATACTCCACGTTAGTTTCGAATCGGTTACTTTGCAACCAATCCCGGCTCTTGATATCATAGCAGTTCCATATATATAAGTATAAAAGAACCCATATCGAGTGAGCACGTCAGAGTCGAATACCGCCTTCATGGTCCAAAACGATCTCCAGGATGAGAAAGCCATCTGGGAGAAGTTTGCTAGTGCACAGAGTGACTCCGAATTCTACCAAAATTGGCTCGCCTTACAGTGTCATTTAATTAAACACGTTACAACCGCAGCACTTTTTCTTGGCCCACCCGATCAAGGCCCATATACACCGGTAAGTGTTTGGCCAGATGTGCATCGCAATATACAAGATTTTTCAACTGCATTAGAAAAAGCCCTAACTGAACGTCGTGGTCTTGTTTTAAACAATAAACAAGATGACCAATTACTCAGTCAGCATATTGCTTTTCCGGTCGAGGTAGATAAAGTCATCTATGGCTTAGTTGTATTGGAAATCCCCGCTAGCGCTAGCAACATGTTGCAAGCGATTATGCGCCAGCTTTATTGGGGTTCAGCATGGTTAACCACTTATCTATTAAAAGAACATCAACATCCTGTTTCGGCCAGCGATAAAAATTATGGTCAAGTACTTGATTTAGTCGCCACATCGTTAGAGCAAGAAAGCTTTCATGCCTCAGCAATAACGCTGGCAACAGAGCTGGCCACCCAGCTTCAATGTGACAGAGTGAGTGTTGGCTTTTTAAATAAGCATCACATGAAAGTGGTTGCGCTTTCACATAGCGCTGAGTTTGAAAAGAAAGCTAACCTGATTAGCTTAATTGGTCATGCCATGGATGAAGCCTATGATCAATACACCACTATTCATTACACAGAGCAAACCAGTCATGACCATCAAACCATTAAGCGCGCACATCAAAATCTGGCCAAATTAAATCATGCCACCAGCATCAGTACCGTATTATTAATTAATAGTCAGGGCGATATTGTGGGCGCCATGACATTTGAAAACCAATCAGCCGAACCGTTAACAGAGCAAACAGTTGCACTATGTGAAGTTGTTGCGGGTCTTGCTGGGCCCATCTTAGATATTAAACAAAAAAATGACAAATCCATTACCCGCAAAATAGGTGATGTACTACATGGGCAGTTGAAGAAATTTACTGGCCCACAGCACGTTATGCTGAAATTATTCTCTGCTTTATTGATTGCGTTAATCGTATTCTTTAGTCTTGCAACCGGGGATTACCGTGTTTCGGCCAAAACAGTCATTGAGGGTAAAGTACAGCGTGTCATTATTGCGCCTTTTTCAGGTTATATTGCTGAAGCGAAAGCACGGCATGGTGATATTGTAGAAAAAGACCAAGTCTTAGCCATACTGGATGATAAAGATATCAAATTAGAGCGGCTTAAAAATGCTAGCCGAAAAGAGCAATTACTTCGAGAATATCGAAAAGCGATTGCTGAACATGATAAAGCAAAAGTACAAATTATTGCGGCACAACTCGGCCAGGTAGAAGCTGACTTAGAGTTATATGACTATCAGTTAGTGCGCACCAAATTAATGGCACCATTTCAAGGTGTCATTGTATCCGGGGATTTAAGCCAATCACTGGATGCACCGGTAGATAAAGGACAAGTGCTATTTGAAATTGCACCATTGGATGCCTACCGTGTTATTCTGCAAGTGGATGAACGGGAAATAAATAATGTTGCAGTAGGGCAAAAAGGGGTACTGGCCTTAGCCGGATTACCCGATGAAAAAATGGATTTTGTGGTTAAAAAAATTACACCTGTTTCTATTGCCAATGAAGGGAGAAATTATTTTCGGGTAGAAGCCCAGCTGGATTCTAGCTCTCAGCGATTACGTCCTGGTATGGAAGGGGTCGGGAAAATCTCTATTGAAGAGCGTAAACTCATCTGGATCTGGACCCACACCTTTACCGATTGGTTAAAACTGTGGGTATGGTCATGGTGGCCATAAATAACCATGAGTAATGCACTATTCAGTTCATCATGGCATTTGGTGAAGGATTTAACACCAAGGCTACGAGATCATTTTGATATTCACCGTCATCACTATCGTGATGAGCTATGGTTTATCTTACAAGATCATTCAGCCCAACGTTCATTTCGTTTTACCCCCACCGCCAACTATATTTTTAGCCTCATGAATGGCAGTCGTACCGTTAATGATATTTGGCATACGGCTAATGATAAACTCGGTGATGAAGCACCCACCCAAGATGAAATGATTCATTTGCTAGGGCAGTTGCACGCCATTGATGCACTACAAAGTAATGTAACGCCTGATACCGCAGAATTATTACAACGCTACAAAAAAAACAAACAAAGTAAACTGAGAAAACAGCTACTCAATCCGTTATCCATCAAAATTCCATTATTTGATCCAGATAGTTTTCTCGATAAAACATTACCGTTTGTTAAACCACTGTTAGGCAAATTTGGACTTTTTATCTGGTTAACCTTTATTTTAATTGCGATTGCATTAACAGGCTTATATTGGAGCGACTTAACCCACAATATTTCAGACCGAATACTCACACCACAAAACTTGCTGATTATTTGGTTAATATTTCCCATTATCAAAGCCTTCCATGAACTCGGTCATGCTTATGCCACCAAAGCCTGGGGTGGCGAGGTACATGAAATTGGTATCATGTTATTGGTATTTATGCCGGTTCCCTATGTGGATGCCTCATCTGCATCGGCATTTAGAGAAAAACATCGTCGCATGACAGTGGGTGCTGCGGGTATTCTTGTTGAGCTATTTATCGCCTCATTAGCATTAATTGTTTGGGTTAACATCGAACCAGGTATTGGGCGGGCGATTGCCTATAATGTTATGCTCATCGCCGGTATTTCGACATTGTTCTTCAATGGTAATCCATTATTACGGTTTGACGGTTATTATATTTTTTCCGATTGGCTCGAAATCCAAAACATGGCAACTCGCGCCAATCGGTATCTAGGTTATCTTTGTCAACGTTACTTATTTAACTTAAAAAATATTGAAGCCCCTATCACCGCACAAGGTGAACCTGCCTGGTTAGTATTCTATAGCATTGCCTCTTTTATCTATCGGATGTTTATTGCCTTCTTTATTGTCTTATTTGTCGGCGGGCAATTCTTTTTTATTGGTGTATTACTCGCTATTTGGTCGGTTTTACTTATGGTGATCACGCCATTAGCCAAAACACTATCCAAGGTTTTTGTTAGCCCACAAATTGCACCAAAACGGGCAAGAGCAATTACGGTGACCATGAGTATTATTAGCACGGTACTATTAACCATTTTTCTTGCACCTGTTCCGTCGTGGACCCTTGCCGAAGGGGTCGTATCCATCCCAGAGAATGCCATTGTTCGTTCTAATGTCGATTGTTTAGTGCAAAAAATTGTCGCCAAGCCTGGTGATACGGTTAAACAAGGTGAGCCGTTAGTGCAATGCCGTAATATCGAACTATTAGCGCAAGCTGCTAACTTAAATGCACGGTTAGCCGAGCTGAATGCCACCTATGTGGCGCAGTTACAAGAAAACATTGTTGAAGCAGAAATTACCCGCGAAGAACTAAAAAGCACCGAAGCGGATTATGATCGAATAAAAAAAGAAATTAATCAACTCACCATCATCAGCGAAGCAGATGGTCGCTTTATTGTGCCTTATACGCAAGATTTACCCGGACGGTTTCTACGTAAAGGCCAAGAGTTTGCTTATATTTTGCAGCCCACAAAAACAGTTAAAGTAGCCATACCCCAAGATGATATTGATCTAGTACGACAGAACACACAAAATATCCAAGTTCGGATGGCAGAGGATATATCCAACGTCGATATGGCTAAGGTGATTCGCCATGTACCTGCCGCAACCAAATCACTACCGAGTATGGCATTGGCAGAGCAGGGGGGTGGCACCATTGCTACCATTCCCGGTGAACAAGGTGAGGCTGAAGCCCATGAGAAAATATTCCTAGTAGAAATCGATTTTCCAGAACTCACTCAAGCCCACCGTGTGGGTGGTCGGGTTTTTGTTCGGTTTGATCATGGCCACGAGCCACTGGGAACACAATGGTATCGTAGTTTACGCCAGTTATTTTTAGAGCGTTTTAATGTCTAATCACATTTCAACTATCAATGCCTTTACCACACCTTATCCCCAACGTCTGTTGGAAAAAGAAGGTAAATTGGATCGCGTGGGTCGAATGGCCTATCGTCACCTCCATCAATGGTGGCATTCGCGCATTTGGCATTTCAAACGTTTTCTTACGCAAGTTAATCGACAAAGCCAGCATTACGATGAGCTCAGCCTTGAGCAAATACCCTCAGCAGTTGAAGAACTTAGGTTAGTGTTAAATAAAAAGGATATAAAGAATATCCAACACACTGCTGCTGCATTTGCATTAATACGGCGTATTGCCGAACTCACATTAGGCATGCGCCATCACGATGTACAACTGATGGGGGGCTATACGTTATTAAATGGTATGATTGCAGAAATGCAAACCGGCGAGGGCAAAACCTTAACCGCCACCTTAGCAGCCGGTGCCATGGGCTTATCAGGTGTACCAGTACATGTTATTACCGTAAATGACTATCTAGCAGCACGTGATGCAGAAAACATGACCCCTATTTATCATGCACTCGGGCTAAGTGTTGGGGTCATTAAAGAAGGCATGGAGATGGCTGAGCGCCAGGCTATTTATCAAAGTGATATAGTATATTGCTCTAATAAAGAAATCGCCTTTGATTTTTTAAAGGATCGTATCGCCCTTGGTACCAAGCGTACTCGCATTAGGCAACAGTTAGTCAAACTTGATGAGCGCGCGCGTCCAGCTTCACTAATTTTGCGTGGTTTATACTTTGCAATTGTCGATGAAGCCGATAGCGTTATGATCGATGAAGCAAGAACACCTCTAGTAATCTCCGCCTCTGGCAACGACAAAGAACAACAAGCTATTTATCAACAAGCACTGGGGCTAGCAAAACAACTTATTCAAGATATTGATTACGAAGTTTTTGAGCGTGAACGCTATATTCAGTTTAGCCAAACCGGAAAAAATAAACTCGCGGAGTTAACGCAAGGCTTAGAGGGTATTTGGAATGGCGCAAAACGCCGTGAAATGCTCGTCAGTCAGGCTTTATCCGCACTGCATTTGTTTCATAAAAATCATCACTACCTAGTGCGCGAAGGTAAAATTGAAATTGTTGATGAACACACCGGTCGCGTTATGGCTGATCGCTCCTGGGAAGCTGGGTTACACCAAATGATTGAAACAAAGGAGGACTGTGAATTAACCAGTCGCCGTGAGACCTTAGCACGCACCAGTTATCAACGTTTTTTTCAACGTTATCTACACGTAGCAGGCATGACCGGTACCGCTAAAGAGGTGCAGTCAGAGTTATGGCGTGTGTATGGGCTTAGTGTAATTCGAGTACCGACTTTTAAACCTTCGCAGCGCAAAACATTACCCACGTATATTCACCGTTCTTTATCTGATAAGTGGCAACATATTATTCAGCGTATTGAAAGCTTACACAATCAACAACGGCCTATTTTAATTGGTACCGGTTCTGTTGAG
>CAZPAE010000111.1:0-7441 GCA_964584455.1 uncultured Thioalkalispiraceae bacterium | reverse complement strand
AGTGGTTAATGGTAATTGCGTTTTCAGCATCTCTTGCAAACGTGCCATGGTCGTAATCGCTGATAAGGAATGACCACCTAAATCAAAGAAATTATCCTCTACCCCAACACGCTCAAGTTGTAGCACTTGCTCCCAAACAACAGCGATATCCCGCTCTAACTTGCTACGCGGTGCGATATAACTTGCTTCATGTTCTGCTAAGATATCAGGTTCAGGTAATGCTTTACGGTCAATTTTACCATTGGTATTTAGCGGAAAGTCTGCCAGCTCGACCAAAATGGATGGCACCATATACGGAGGTAACATATCACGTAGTTCTGCCTTAATCGTATCGCTATCTATCGCACCATCTGACTCGGTCACCCAATAAGCAACTAAGAGCTGTTTATACAGCACGACAACAGCCTTATGTACTCCATTGAGTTGTACTAAACTTGCCTCGATTTCACCTAACTCAATACGTTGGCCTCGTAACTTAACCTGGAAATCAGCCCGACCGATATAAACCAATTCACCATTATCTTGATACCGCACCACATCACCGGTACGGTATAACCGTGCTCCTTCAATAAAAGGGTGTGGAATAAAACGCTGTGCTGTTAAACCAGGTGCTTGTAAATAACCCCGTCCTACCCCTGTACCAGAAACATAGAGTTCACCAGGCACACCAATGGGCACTGGGTTGAGCTGGGCATCAAGTACATAAAGTTGAGTATTAATATTAGGCCGACCAATGGACAACTGGCTAACATCATCACCTGGTGCCTGCTGTAAACAAGTGAGTGACACAATATCAGCACACTCTGCCGGACCATAAGCATTCATTAATGGGATATCCGGATAACAATTGAACCAATCCTTTGCTAACGATGGCGGTAAGGCTTCGCCACTTGAAACCATCCAACGTAAGCTCGCCAAGTTTTTACGACCAACATCCAATTGCAAAACACTATCCAGTAAACTTGGCACAAGATGTAAAACGGTAATTTGATTTTCGGCAATCTGTTTCGATAAAGCCAAAGGATCTCGACTAACAGTATTCGAAAACATATGTACTTCGCCACCCACCAGCAATACCGTTAACCATTGCCATACCGAAATATCAAACGACTGCGGTGCCGTATGGGCCACACGATCATGCATATTGAGTTTGGTATCTGCAATCTTACTTAATAGATGATTCAACATACCTGCATGGTCAACCATCGCCCCCTTGGGTTTACCTGTCGAACCAGAAGTAAAAATCACATAGGCTAATTGCTGTGGCGAAATGACAATATCAAGATTATGACTGTAGGTTGCCTTGCCACGGCCATACGCCATTAACTGTTGTTTGGTATAACACACCACGTTAAGCTTATTGAGGCGATCGGCTTGTTCTTCATTCTCACACGCCACCCATTTAATTTGGCCGGTGTCTAAAATAGTCTTAATGCGACCTGCTGGGTGGGTGATATCTAATGGTAAATAGGCCGCACCTATTTTAAAAATAGCGATAATCCAAATAAGAAAATCGGTATTTCGCGTATTTAAAATGGCAACAATCTCATCAGGCTGGACACCTTTTGCTTTTAACCCATGAGCAAGTAAATTAGCTTGCTGATTCAGGGCTTGATAACTTAGCTTTGTCCCACCCTCAACAACAGCGGTACGCTCTGGGGTTAGTAAAACTTGCGACTCAAATCTCGCTAACCAATGATGCGAAAGATCAATAGGGAGTTCTGACTGATTCCACTGAACCAACTGCTGTTGTAACTCTGGTGATGTTAATAGTGGTAAGGACAATACGGTTTTTTCTGGCTCAGCAATCAACCATTTAAGGATTTGTACATAATGAGCTGAAAACCGTTCGATAGTTGCACTTTTAAATAAGCTCTTATCATAAATAAACGCTAAATTAAAAGCTTGAGCTGACTCATTAATATCCAGACTTAAATCAAATTTAGCCGGCATATCCTCCACATCGAGCATTTCGATTTGAAGATCAGCTAAAGTTTGGAATTTCTCCTCAAACCCCAAAGCTTGTTTAAAATTAAACATTACCTGAAATAGCGGTGTACGGCCTGAACTCCGATCAGATTGCAATGCATCAACAATTTTTTCAAAGGGCAGCTCTTGATAGTGTTGTGCTTCAGTAGCAACCAGTCTTAAATTAGCTAACAAATCAACACCCGTGGTCTCCTTATCGAGCAGCAAACGAAATACCTGCGTATTAACAAAAAAACCAATCAGCCCCTGTACTTCAGAACGATGTCGATTAGCCGTCGGCACACCAATGCGGATATCTGACTGTTCACTATATCGTGCCAGCAACACATAAAAAGCCGCTAACAATACGATAAAATTTGTCGTACTACGTTGTTTTGAAAAATGCTGTATCTCACGCGATAAAGCATCAGGTAAAACCATCTCATACTGCCCTCCTTCACCAGCTTGCGCTAAGCGAGGATAATCCAGTGGCAAGTTTAAAACAGGTTGACTTTCACCTAATTGCTGACGCCAATAAGCTAACTGCTCATTTAATACAGATTCACTCAAGTAATCACGTTGCCAAATAGCATAATCGGCATACTGAATCGATAAAGGTGGCAAATTGGGGATTGTGTTCTGCGAATAGGCCAAATAAGCCGTCATAAACTCTTCCATAAAAATACCATTTGACCATGCATCACAAATAATATGATGAAAATTCAACAAAACAACATGATGATTCGTTGCCAACTTAAACAAGCTGATACGCACCAGCGGCGCAAAAGCTAAATTAAAAGGACGACTTGTTTCTTGTTGAACTAACTTCGCCATTTCTTTTGACTGATTTATATCGTCTAATTCTAAATCATAGACCGCCATATCCAACTTAACATCAGGTAATATTTTTTGAACAGGTGTATCATTTTCTAAAACAAAACAAGTACGAAATATCTCATGACGCTGGAATAAATAATTTAAACTGCTTTGCACTGCAGCTACATTTAACTGACCTCGAAGTCGAATAAGACGTGGAATAGTATAGGTTAAGCTGCCTGGTTCTAATTGTTCCAACACCCACAACCGCTGCTGAGCATAGGATAAAGGTGCACGGGATTTGTCCTGTCTTGGTTTTATTTGATTAGTCGCACCTTCGACAAACCCTTCTTCTTTTAGTAATAGGGCTAATAGATCATCTTCATCTAATAAAATATCCATATCTTGCCCAGGCAGTGACATTTAAGCGCACTCCTCTAGTTTTTTTGCTTTGAGTTGTTTTCGCTCCTCTTCACTCATCCCTTGTAACTTTAACCGTAACCGGGCGACCGCTGCGGTTTTACCTGGTTCGGCTTCATAATTTACTAAAACACTGGACAACGCTTCAATTGTGGGTGCTTCAAATAAAATACCAGGAGGCAATGTCACTTGCAGCATCTTCTGAATACGAGCTACGGACTTAATCGCTAACAAAGAATGTCCGCCCAACTCAAAAAAGTCTTGCGTTACACCAACCTCATTAGTGCCTAACAGCTCTTGCCAAATCAGTGCAATACAAGCTTCAATATCATTACGTGGTGCGACTATGGTCCGCTGTTGTTGGTAAGCGCGATAATCCGGTAGATTTTTCCGTTCAACCTTGCCATTGGCATTTAAAGGCAGTTGTTTTAAAGGAATATATAATTTTGGTACCATGTAAGCAGGCAAATAAGCTTGCAAGTATTCACGGAGCTGTTCAGGATCAGGATTATCTGATGCTGACAAACCAACATAATATACAACTAATTGTTGGCGAGGCATCTGTCCGACGACAATTGCCACAGCTTGTTTAATTTTCTCGTGTGAAGCTAATACCGCAGCCACTTCATCTAACTCAATGCGATTACCATTGATTTTAACCTGATGATCCACTCGCCCCTTTATCACTACCGTACCATTAGGCAAATAACAGGCAAGATCACCAGTGCGATAAAGCCGTTCTCCCTGAGAAGAAAAAGGATTCGGTATATAATGTATGGCGGTTAAACCAGGTTGATGATAATAACCACGCGTCACATTTTCACCTGAAATGTAAACCTCCCCTATACTGCCGATAGGCGCTAATGACAATGTCGAATCAAGAATATAGATTTGAGAATTGGGGAAAGGCGCACTGAGTGGTAAATTTGCTTCTTCAATATGGCTAACATCTGTCGATAATGGATAATACATGACCCCCACCGTCGTCTCTGTTGGCCCATAATGATTAAAAATACGAACTTGTGTTGACAGCGCTTGAATACGAGTAATCAAACCTGTAGAGCACGATTCACCACCAAAAATAAGATGTGACTTGGGTATAATGGCTTTTAGTTGCTCATCATCACCTTCTAATAACGCTTCAAAATGAGAAGGTACAATTTTCATGCAATCAATAGCATGCTGCTGGCAATATGTGGCAAATGCATTGGCATCTGTCACCAAGGTATTGGGTACTAAGTGCAAACAACTGCCATTCATTAAACAGGGAAATAAAAGCGTATTACCGAGATCCGCAATGAGTGTTGAGGTTAATGCATAATTTGCTGATTTGGGCAAATCCATGCTTAACATCGCCGTTTGAGTGTAATTGGCTAGCTGTTTATGCTCAATCACGACACCCTTTGGTTTACCTGTTGTACCTGAAGTGTAAATAACATAAGCTGCTTGGCGAGGACTAATATGAGTATGCTGATATTGTTTTGGATAAGTGGATAAAGCAGATGAAATGGATTCTATGGTAATGAAGTCAATATTCTTTTTATCGGCTATTTCTGCCATGGATGCATCATTACCTAACACCAATAAAGGCTGAGCATCCTCAATAATATATTGCAACCGCCGTATAGGCTGGTGCACATCTAAAGGGATATAAGCACCACCTGCTTTGAGAATAGCCAATATAGAAATAATATAATGGCTGTCTCTTTCAAGGCAAATGGCAACCCGGCTTTCTGGCCTAACACCACGACCAATTAAATAATGTGCTAACTGATTTGCCCGATGTTCAAGCTGTGAATAGGTTAAAGTGTCATCTTGTGCCACTAAAGCAAGACTATCCGGTGTCTTTTTGGCTTGCTGTGAAAATAGCTCCAACACATTATTAGCCAAATAATCCAAACTTGATGGATTAAAACCGAGTAATGCTTGCTTTTCCTTATCCCCAACAAGACTAATTTGATTTAATGAAATATCCGGCTGTGTCGCTATTTTTTGCAATAGCACAATATACTGTTCTAACAAATACTCCATCGCAGACTCAGGAAAAAATGCTACCTGGTAAACGAAATGCAGAGATAAACCACTCTCACTCGATAGTGTTGTTAGCGATAGTTTAAATTTATCCGTCATGCTTTGGTGTCT
This sequence comes from uncultured Thioalkalispiraceae bacterium, assembly GCA_964584455.1. Taxonomy (GTDB): domain Bacteria; phylum Pseudomonadota; class Gammaproteobacteria; order UBA6429; family Thiohalophilaceae; genus CAZPAE01. Next base: position 2,095 of record CAZPAE010000111.1, on the reverse strand, counting down.
ATTCACACTAAATACAACTTCATTGGCATATCGGGCTGACGGTATATTGGTGTGATGAAAGCCATATTTAGCGCAAGACTGCTTATCTATCTCCAAGGGAACATATTCTTGCCATTCTTTTGCGTCGTTCATCAAGCCTGAGACATTGGTAATTTGTGCGCGCATATCCAACGCGGGGTCTAGTTTCACCAATAAAGGTAGTGTGCGAATATAACGGCCAAGCGCAGTAGCCATTTCCTGGTAATCATCACGGCAATCATGCTCCCAGCCTAACAATATATTATTGGTGTTGAGGAGACTGGATAACAAACCACTCCAAGCAGTTAATAAAACTGCTTCAATACTCAACTCTTGTTCTTCGGCTAATTTCTTAATGGTGGCAAACGTGTCCGAATCTAACTGTTTCTCATATCTTGCCGTAACATCTTCTTGAAGGTGTGAATCAACACGCTCATAACTCAGATGTGAGCCCTGCTGCCATGACGACATTGAGTCTTGCCAAAACTGCTCTCCTTGATGAGCATCATCTTCATCTGACAGTGAATATAACCATTCCGAGAACTGACTATACTGTAAGACATCGGTTTGCTTTAATAATGCCGAATAAATATCACAAATGGCATCATATAAACGAAATAAGCTCAGCGTATCGACTAACAAATTAGCGGCAAAAAAGTATAAGTGGAAATGTGTATTACTCAGCCTAACTAATTGAAAATGAAATAATGGACCATTTTCTATACTAATACCTTTACTGGCCATGGCCGCGAAGTGCTGTTCACGTTTTTCTTGTTGTTTGGTGGTGTCGAGTTCACTAAAGTCCTCTTCCATCCACGGCATAGTTGATAAGTCAGGCTCATTTGACATAGGCTGCTGCCAGAGCCCTTTAACACCGGCTTGAGTAAGATAACGGGTATAAAATACTTCATGTTCACTGACCACATCGAAGCAGGCTTGCCTAAGCTTATTTACTTCTACATCACCGGTTATCTGGATATCGAGATAACTTATCTCATTAGCATGCCCCAGTGCATTAATAACAGACTGTTGTTGTGGTGAAAGCCGTAATAAAGGTGCAGCATCATCCATCAATTGTCTCCTCCATATGAGGCTTTTCAGCTTCTACACGAAACAAAGGTGATAAAGTTTTGCGCTGAACCATATCCCCCATCGCAACAACGATTTTGCGGTCTCCTACAAAGGGGTCACGTGCATGGGCAACAAGCATATTATCTAACATCAGCACATCACCTTGTTGCCACGGAAAGCGAATAGCGCAAGCCTCATAAACTTCACCCACTTTTTCCATAACAAGGTCATCAATCGGTGTCCCATCGCCATAATAAACATTGCGCGGCATCCCACTGAGCCCAACCATATTCTCCAGATCAGCACGGACATTGGGCTCTAAGCAAGCAGGATGATGCAACTGTATTTGATTAAAAAAGCTTTTCTCACCTGTTAATGGATGCTTAATCACTGCATGACAGTATTGTCGGATTTGCAGTTCATTTTCACCCAACCATTCAAATTCGATATCATTTTGGCGACAATGTTGTTCAACTTGCTGTTTGTCATCCGTTTTAAAGAAATCCTGCCAGCTCACATCTAACCGATGCGTGAAATTACGCACATACATTAAATGTTTTTCCTCAAAGCGCTTGATAATGTCTTTAGGAAGACGTCGATACACTTCGCGACAATCAACAATTGGGGTTGCCCCACCTTGTTTTGCTACCAGCTCTGAAAAAAACCATTGTTTACGTGGCCACTGATGCATATGTGAGCTTTCGTTATGATATAAAATCATGCGATCATCTGGATATGGGGTAGATTTATAGATTTTCTTACCTTCGGTCTTTTTAGGTAGGTCACCATATTGGCCATACAATTGCGGATAAATCGCCTGTGCAAATTGCTCAAAATCCACGGGTGTACGAAGTGGAAAACCTCTAAACAGAATAGCACCGTGTTTCAGCAATGAGGTCTCAATAAACGAACGCTGCTCTACCGCCCATGCGATGGCGTCAATTTCAAAGTTTGTGGATGCAGGCTTTAGCATTAATGGAAGTGGGTTATCTTGATTAAGTAACTC
>CAZPAE010000110.1:0-7478 GCA_964584455.1 uncultured Thioalkalispiraceae bacterium | reverse complement strand
CACTTATTACGGTACCTCGAATCAGATTCATACCATTACCACTAGCGAAGGCAGTAACAGTCAACCCGTCACCTTAACTTTCACCTATGATACCCATGGTCGGGTGGAGACCTATACCGATGGCTTAGGCCAAACCACGACACTCAGTTACACTGGGGGCGGTGGCAGTTCGTCTACCACCGTCAATGCGAATAATAGTGTATTAACAGATACAGAAACGCAAACACAGAATACGGATCATAACATCATAGATCCGTCCCCTTTACAAACACCTCCGACATCAACGTATGATTTGTTGTCGAATGAAACGAGCATTGGGCACGAATTAGGGCGCGCTAGTGTTGGCAGTACGCCGATAACGATTACCTTAAATCAGTCTTATACCAATCCAGTCGTGATCTTAGGGCCTGCAAGTGACAACGATAGTGAGCCGGTTGTCGCACGGGTGACTAATGTCACCAGTACTAGTTTTGATATATGGCTAGATGAGTATCACTATCAAGATGGTGTACATGGAACCGAGACAGTGCCCTACATGGTACTGGAAGCTGGGCGTTATAATTTAGCGGATGGTAGCATCTGGGAAATAGGTACAGTGACCAGTGCAGGCGATGATCGCCGTTTTCAGAATGCAACTTTTAATACAGGTTTTGTCGGTAAGCCGTCCGTTTTCCTAACACAGCAAACGAATAATGAAGATCAGGCGATGGTGATGCGTCTGCGCAATATTAATGCTACCGGGTTTCAATTTGCCTATTCAGAAGAAGAAGGAAGACGCAATGGGCATGTGCCTGAGACTATAGGCTATGTTGCTATTTATCAGCCAACAGGCAGTGGTAGTTTAGTATTATCAGATAATCGTGCTGACTATACATTAAGTATGCATAACTTCGATCACCAATGGACATCAGTGCCAGGTGGTCAGCTTAAAGTAGCAGAAGAGCAGTCTTCTGACGCTGAGGTTGCACATATTGTTGAAGATGTTGCGGTCTTACAGTTAGGTAACCAAGTTTTTGCCCAAATACAAACGTATGCGGGAAGTGACCATGCTGGTTTGCGTCAGATACCGGATACTACTAATGCGATTATTACAGGCTATGCCCAATCCTATACTCCTCAATTAACTGGTGCACGGGAATATGGGGTTGCGAGTGTTGGCAGTACGCCGATGACAATTACCTTAAATCAATTCTACGATAATCCTGTTGTGCTTTTAGGGCCTGCAAGCGACAACGACAGTGAACCGGTTGTCGCACGGGTGACTAATGTCACCAGTACTAGTTTTGATATATGGCTAGATGAGTATACCTATCAAGACGGTGTACATGGAACCGAGACAGTCCCCTACATGGTATTGGAAGCAGGGCGTCATACCTTAGCAGATGGCAGTATCTGGGAAGTGGGTAAGGTAACTAGTGGTGGTAATGATCGTGATTTTCGGTCAGTTAATTTTACAGAGAGTTTTACCGGCAATTTTGTAGATAGACCCGCTGTATTTTTAACTCAACAATCAAATTACGAAGACCAAGCAATGGTGATGCGTTTACGCAATATTGGCCTAAGTGGTTTTGAGTTTGCCTATTCGGAAGAAGAGGGAAACCGTAATGGGCATATTGCTGAGACTATTGGTTATGTTGCTGTGTATCAACCAACAGGCAGTGGCAATATTGACTTTGGTGATAATAATCTAGCCTATACCATGAGTCGGCATAGTTTTGATCATCAATGGGTAACGGTACCCGGTGGCCAACTTAAGATAGCAGAAGAGCAATCTGCCGATTCCGAAGTTGCGCATATCATTGAAGAAGTAGCCGTCTTACAATTAGATGGTCAGATGTTTGCTCAAATACAAACGTATGCCGGCGGCGATCCTTCTGACTTAAGACAGATCCCGGATAACCCTTTAGTACCAAATAATGTTGTTACATTAGGGGTTAATTTACCGGCTTATATTGTTGCTGATAACGACATTAATCATCCTCTAGGTGTTTGGGTGAGTATTGGTGAGAAACTTTACGGTACTGCTGATGCAGGTGGTGCTTTGCAAGCCCACTTCGCCTCACTCGGTGTGACAACACTCGCATCCAATGATCAGTTAAGCGGTTTTCCTGCTACATTAAATACCAATATAGGTGTGTTACCTTTTTATAGTGTGACGCAAGCAGATCTCGATCATCCTCAGGGTGTTTGGGCAAGCTTAGCGCTTAATATCTATGGTAATAGCGATGTTGCAAATGAGTTACAAGCACATTTTGCCAACAGTGGTATTATCAGTGTTGCTTTAGGCGATCAACTTAGTGGCTTCCCTAATCCCATCACCGATAGTCAAACAGTTAATGTTTCAGTTACACCTTACTATACCGTTCAAGCGACAGATTCAAGCTGGTCAGATATCGCTTCCACCGTATATGGTGATGCGAATGTGTCACAGGCGTTGCAAGATTACTTTGCTAATTTAGGCATAGTGAGTTTTACCGCAGGCGATCAATTACAAGTACCGGCATCTCTTTCCTATAACACAGCTAATGCTACGTCTGCGAGTCAAGTTGATGTCACCGATAGCTTGGGTTATGTCACCACCTATCATTATGATGCGCAGCACCGGCTGGTCCAAATCGCGTCACCCGCAGTGAACGGCACACGTTTATCGACACAGTATACGTATGATGGTGATGACAACGTGGTACGCACAACCGATGCTAATGGACACGCGACGGATTATACCTATAGTGCCGAGGGCAACTTACTTTGGCAACAGGATGCGCAAGGAAATCGGGTCGCGTATACCTATACGGCTGATAACCAATTAGCCAATACCATTGTGTATCTTGATCCGGATACCGATGGCAGTGGACCAGATACGGTCGGGAAACCACGCGTCACCCGCCGGGTGTATGACAGTGAAGGACATTTACGTTTTGAGGTCAGTGATAGCGGGCGCGTCAGTGAGCAACGTTATGCGGCCAATGGGAATGTGCTCAGCCAGATGGTGTATACCGATGCTTCCTATGATGTGAGTGGCCTAAGTGAGACGGATACCTTAAGCGAAGCGCAACTGCAAAGCTGGGTGAGTGGTGTGACGGATTTGACCGCGACACAACGTACCGATTATCAGTATGACTTTCGCGGCCAACTGCGCCAAACCAGCACCTATACAGGTGTCGATGCCAGCGGCATCGGTGTGCGTGATGGGACCGAGCGCGACACTGTGTTTGTTTATGATGCGCATGGTCGTTTATTATCGACCATTGATGCTCGTGGTAGTCAAACAGCGCCTGCCGATGATTATAAAACGGTACACACGTATGATGGTTTAGATCGTCGGTTAAGTACCGTGGTGTATGATGCCAGTGGTCAGCCGGTGGCGACAGTGGATGGACAACAGCGTACCCAGTTCACGGTGTACGATGACGCTAACAACATTATAACGACGACGCTGGCGAATGGTTTAGCCACCAGTACTGTATACAATGCGCGTGGTCAACTGATCACACAAATGCAAAGTGCGCCAGATTTAACTCCCTTAGGCATCACCACTTATCATTATGATGCCGCCGGTCGCTTGCGTTATAGCGAGGATACTATCGGGCACCGTACGCATTCGATTTATGATAGTGTCGGCCGGCCCGTGGCGACGATTGACAATATCGGCGCATTAACTGAAACCGTCTATGATGCCGCGGGCAATATCACCTCAACCATTGCGTATGCCACGCCGGTGAATGCGGCACAATGGGCGTTGTTAAATACCGATACGGCGGCGGGGTTTGCCGCGAACATCGAATTAGCACAAGTGCGTCCCGCAGCAGATGCCACGGCCGATCGTATCGTTCAAACAGTGTATGATAAAGCAAATCGGCCGGTGTTTAACATCGTGCCGCACGATACCGATCCAAACCAAGGCTATGTGACGCAAACATTTTACAATGGCGCGGGGCAAGTGACGGATGTGTTGGCGTATAGCACGCCCATTAACGTAAGCACCTTACCCACCCAACCTATCCCCGATGATATTGAAAGCCTACTGGTCACGCAGGCCGATGACCGTTTAACCCGCACGTTCTATACCGAAGATGGGGTGGTGTTAGCCACGGTGGACCCACAAGGTTATGTCACTGAATACCAGTACGATGCGGCTAACCAATTAACCAAAACCATTGCCTATGCGGACAGTGTCGCTGGTAACTTTATGACCGACGATTGGCCCACGATACAAACCCGATTGAATACGACGAATACACAGAATCAGCCAACGTATTATTTTTACAATGCGCGGGGTGAGAGCATCGGTGTGTTGGATTATGAAGGATACTTAACGACAACTACCTATGATGCCGTTGGTAATGTAGACGTAGTGCGCCGTTATGATCAGGCTATCAGTTACAATGGTTCTGATGATTTGAGCGTCATTATCCCAGCTAATGTGCGTATGCATTCACAAGTACATACGTATGATGCACAAAACCGTCTAACTTCTGTTTTGAGTTTACAAGCGGAAGCCGATGGTAGCGGTGCATTAACATATTCACAAAATTATGAGTATGATGAGGTAGGTAATGCTACGCGGGTAGACCAAGGTTTAGGTGGTAGTGATTCTCGCACCATACGAACTCGATATGATAAAGCCGGTCGAGTAATAGAAGAATTATCGGCGCGTGGTAGTGAGATATTAAACGCTATGACGAACCCAACACAACAAGATATTGAGAGTGTTTGGCGTGAGTGGAGAATACAACATATCTACAATGGTGCCGGGCAGCGTTTGTCAACAACAGATGCTAATGGGCATACCACCTGGTATTACTATGACAAGGCTGGACGATTAGCAGTGACAGTACAAACGGTCGATGGTGGCCATGATCAAAATGGTAATTTAATCGAACACCGCGGAGAAATTACTGAGAATATCTATAATAGTTTTGGCCAGCTAGTTGATACCTATCGGTATACACAGCGTCTTGATATCTCTGAGTCACTAACGGGTGGTGAAATAGAAGACATTCAATGGCGGCTTGATCTACTTACTAAGGATCGTATCAGTACCGTAAACTACACATTGCGTGGAGCGATTCGTCAAGCGATCGACGGTGAAAATTATCAAACTAACTATGCTTACAATGCATTTGGTCAACAGGCGCAAGTTACTCAGCAAATAGATTCAACAAATAGTGTTACCCATTCTTATCTATATAACCAACGTGGTTTATTAACCGATCTTATTGAAGATATTAATGGTTTAAATCGCACAACCTATACAGAATACGATGCTTTTGGCAGGGTAACCTTAGCACGTGATGCTAATGGCCAAGATACATATTTTATTTATGGTGAGTCTGGGGGGCGCCAAACTACCTCACAAATCGATCCCAATGGAACCAGTGTCATATCCTATGATGCGTTTGATCGCGTATTACAACAGTGGGATAAAAATAATAATGTAACTACTTATACTTATGATGATATCAACCGTCGTATCACCATCGAAACCTCAGAAGGTATTCAGACAACCAGTCAAACTAATTCTCATGGTGAAATAATTGAAGTCTCTGATGGTAATGGTTATGTCACAAGGTTTGATTATGACGCCGATGGTCAGCTTATCCAGGTGACAGAGGCGCTTGGTACGGTTAATGAACAAGTGCGCGAAACCCATAGCTATGATCACGTAGGACGCGAAATTCAGACCACTGATGCCAATGGCGTGGTAACTCAATTTAGTTACGATGCGGCTAATCGTCTCATTACTCAAACAGTTGATCCCAATGGAGTAGGGATTGCGACGCAATGGCGTTATGATGCCAAGGGTCAGCAAATTATTAGCATTGATCCTAATGGTGTAGTGACAGAGACACGTTATGACCTTAATGGGCAAGTATCTGATGTCATTTTTGATCCCACCGGTTTGAACTTACACACCCAATACACATTTGATGGTCGAGGTAATACCTTAACGGTGACCGAAGGGGTGGGGACGTCTGAAGTGCGTACTACCGAATATCGTTACGATAACTTGAATCGGCGCACGCAGACAATATTAGACCCCGCAGGATTAGCGATTACTACCCAATACTATTATGACCAAAATGATAATGTGGTCGCGATGGTGGATGCAGAAGGTTATGTGACCCGTTATGTCTATGATGCAAGTCAACGTCAAACCCATGTGATCGATGCCGAAGATGGGATCACAGTGACAGCCTATGATGCCAATGACAATGTCGTGAAGACCCATCGCTATACACAACCGGTCGTCGTTTCGGCTGGCGCCGATCCCTATGCGTTAACCTTAAATGATTTGACCTTAACAGCGGATAGCGCAGATCGGGTTACCCGGTATGCGTATGATTCAGATAACCGACTGGTGTTTACGGTGGATGTATTCGGTGCCGTTCACGAACGTGTTTACGATGGTAATGGCAATATTGTACGCAGTATTGCCTATGCCGCCGCAATTGATACAACTGGTTTGGATAGCGCGACAGATCGGGCGGCATATGTGCGTAGTGCGGTTAGTAGTGTGAGTACCGCAGATCAGGTAACCGATTACGTTTATGATGCATTGAATCGGTTAGTGGCGAGTGTGGATGCCAGTGGTGCATTGGTGACGATAGTCCACGATGCGAATGGGAATGTGACCCAACAAACCGCGTATGCAAATCGCTTAGATCGAAGTGCGGTAACCGCCGCCACCGATCCGTTAACGGGGCGGATTGACCCCACAGGCCTGATCCAAACTCATGTGGCGACACATGGCAATGACAGTGCCAATCGCACCACACAAAGTGTTTATGATGCAGTGAATCGTCTACGCTTCAGTGTCGATGCGCAGGGATATGTGGTGGAAACCCAATACGATGCCTTGGGGCAAGTGACACATACCATGGCTTATGCCGCGACGAACATCGTGGTGGATAGCACGCCAACGGTGAGTGAGCTGACCGGTGCGGTGGCGGCAGTCGCGAATGTTGCACTCGATCGCCGCACCCAGTTTGCTTATGATGCAGCAGGGCGAGTGAGCTATGTGGAAGATGCCGAAGGGTATCGCGAGTACTATGGTTATGATGCGGTGGGGAATCGCGTTTGGTTGACCAATAAAAAAGGCAGTGTGGCACAAGATGCCGCCTACACGTGGTATTACCACTACGATAAAGCCGGTCGGTTAACCGAAGAAGTCACCCCCATGGTGGATATTACCCGCCAAACTGTGAATGCCGATAACAGTGTGAGCAGTAATACGTTAAGTGGGCATGTGGTGACGCGCATGACCTATGATGGGTTGGGCAACGTGGTGGAGCGCATAGAAGGGATATTGCGTCAAGGGGATGTGGCCACCGGCACCGATGATGTGAGCGAGCAACGCATCACTACCTATCAGTATGATGGGCTCGGGCGACAAAGCAAAAACACGTTCCCAGGCACCGCTGTCTATGATGCGGGTGCGGACAGTGCAGCAAACTATCAAGGCCGCAATGAGACAC
>CAZPAE010000109.1:0-7479 GCA_964584455.1 uncultured Thioalkalispiraceae bacterium | reverse complement strand
GTCCTTAATATGCTCTTCTAATTCTGAAAAACTGGGACGCACATCACTGGTCAGTGCTTTACGACCGAACTCAATGGCAATCTGTGGTGTATAGCCGTTTAATGTTGCCATAATGCATATTTTTGCGCAGTTGAAAATAACGCCTTCTTCTTCTGCTTGCCCTTCCATCGCTTTCGCCATTGGGCCAACATAACCATATGCAAATAAAATCCCAAGAAACGTACCCACCAAGGCGGCACCCACTTTGGCACCTAAGACTGCGGGCGGTTCACTAATGAATCCCATGGTAATAACCACCCCCATCACCGCGGCAACAATACCAAAGCCAGGCAAACCGTCTGACATATTGGTCACTGCCGAAGCAGGTGCTTCAGCTTCATGATGATGTGTCTCTAGCTCTAAATCCATCAATGCTTCTAACTCGAATGCATTCATATTACCGCCGACCATCAAACGTAAATAATCACATATAAAATCGATCAAATGATGGTTTGCTGCGATTTTAGGAAATTGACTAAAAATTTCGCTTTGATGAGGATCATCAATATCCCCTTCTAATGCCATTAAACCTTCTTTTCGTGCTTTAGCAAAAAGCTTAAACATCAAGGTCAACAGATCCAAATATACTTTTTTGTTGTATTTATTACCCTTTAATAACGCCGGTAAGCCTTTTGCTACACCAATAATAATTTTAGGAGGATTTGAAATAACAAACGCACCAGTAGCCCCGCCCAAGATAATAAGTACTTCAGCAGGGTGCCACAGTGCTAATAACTGACCACCGGACCAGAGGAACCCGCCAAATACACAACCACATACGGCGAGGAATCCAATTATCAACTTCATAATATATCCTTCAGTATCATAAAGTTATCTTGTTCTTTATGGAAAAAACGACAAAAACTTTGCTAAAGATTTATCGACTACACAGTGTAAAACTTAAATATACGAAGCTAGCTAAACACTATGTTCTAAATTGGCTATTCAACTAAAACACCATTGTTTTAGTCCGATAATCATTCTTAACTGAGGCTAAATCTCAATAACCTTATTTTTATACAGCCCTTACAGGATGCGGTAATGCAGCCCGACATACAAAAATGGATCACCTATATTAAGGATAAGCCTATTCCTGTATTCGCCAATACCTTGCTTAGTCTCAAACATGTTTGCGCGCGCGATGATAATCCCATACAAAAGATCGTGAATGTGGTTGAACAAGATCCGGGACTCACCGTACAACTATTACGTACATGTAATGACACCGGCAATGATCGATTACAAAAAGAGATTGTCTCGATCAAACAAGCCATCATGTTGGTGGGTGTCAAACGTTTATATGAAATAGCAGTAAAACTTCCCGTATTAGACAAATATTTAAAACAACCCGCGATAGGTCAATTACTGCGCGTGTTTTGTCGTGCTTATCATGCCGGTCAACAAGCCATGTACTGGGCACGGCAACGACATGATATGACTCCAGATGAAGTTTTCGCCGCAACCCAATTACATTTTCTCGGTGAAATGATTCTATGCATGTATGATCCGGAAAAATTACTTAAAGCCTTTAAACTACGGCGCGATAGAAACATTGCATCGGAAGAAGCACAGTATTTAGTACTGGGTTATACTTTAGATCAATTATCGATCGCTATTGCGCGGGCGTGGAAATTACCTAGTCTGGTCATAGAAGCATTACAAGCTGAAAATGCAAGTAACCCGCGTGGGTTCGGTATCATGTTAGCGGTACAATTGGCACGCAGTGCGACTATCGATTGGTACAGTGATCGCACCGTCGCAATACAAGAATCTGCGGCTGAACTATTAGATACCCCTTATGAAAATATCGTACAGCAAAGCCATCAACTCGCCATTAGTATTGCGCGTGACACCCAATATAAAACAGTCATGCAAGCGGCCAGCTTATTACCGCAACTGCGCATGGAGCCTGAAGAAACCCAAATTAAGCAAACCATGGCTGAAGATTATGAAGCCGATGTTTGTTTATCGCCACAAATGAATATTCTGCAAGAGATCGCAATCGAATTAAAATCAGCAGTACAAACTAAACAGCCCATGCAAAAAATCCTACGCATTTGCTTAAGAGGTCTTCATGATGGCGTGGGGTTAAACCGGGTTGTGTTCGCACAACTGGAAAATGAACAACACGAATTACAAGCAAAGGCTATTTTTGGTGCCGATAATGATCCGGTATTTAGCCGCTTTAGTATTACATTAGATCAGCCCCACCTATTTAAACGTCTAATGGAAAAAACCCAAGCGATTTGTATTAATGATGAAAATCGACAGCAATACTGGTCTTTAATACCCGATGAATTCCAAAAGCTAATTGGTACCAATAGCTTTGCGGCCATGTCGATATTTACGCAAAATAATTTCGTAGGAATTGTGTATGCAGATCGGCATACCAGCTCATGCCAAATAGATAATCGCAGCTATCAGTTGTTTAAGAAGTTATGTTCTAGCTTAGTGCAAGCCTGGGATCTAACCCAGCCCGGTAATGCCAATATAGCGAATCAATAAAGCTAGATATCTCGTCGCCCCTGAAAAGCATGAAATAAAGTAGAACCATTCACGTATTCCAACTCGCCACCGATGGGAATACCATGTGCAATACGTGTCACACGAATGCCCGTGTTTGCCACCATTTCAGCAATGTAATGGGCTGTGGCCTCACCTTCAACTGTGGTATTGGTGGCTAAAATAATTTCAGCAACATCCTCGTTAGCTAAACGCTTTGCTAAAATATCTAACCCCACTTCTGCCGGGCCAATACCGTCCAAAGGGGATAAGTGCCCCATTAACACAAAATACAGCCCGCGATAGTCGGTTGCTTGTTCAATGGCAGAAATATCTGCTGGAGTTTCAACAATGCACAGTACGCTGGCATCACGTGCGGGGTTTGCACAAATCTGACAACACGTTTGCTCTGTAAAAGTACGACATCGCTCACAATGACCAATACGTTGCACTGCTTCACTTAAGGCTTCGGATAAAACGGAAGCACCAGCACGATCACGCTCTAATAAATGATAGGCCATGCGTTGTGCTGATTTTGGCCCTACTCCTGGTAAACATCGTAGGGCCGATATTAATTGTTCAATTAATTGACTCACAGAACAAAAATGCTGATTAAAACGGAAGTTTAAACCCAGGTGGTAAATTTAATCCGCCGGTGAGTTCAGACATTTTATCTTGGGTTGTCTTCTCCACTTGGCGCACAGCATCATTCACCGCTGCAGCAATTAGATCTTCTAACATATCTTTATCATCTGATAATAAACTATCATCGATTTGGATACGCTTGACATCATGGCGTCCGGTCATTGTGACTTTCACCATGCCGCCACCAGATTGTCCTTCGATCTCCATATTCGCTACTTCTTGCTGCATTTTCTGCATGTTTTCCTGCATTGCTTGCGCCTGCTTCATTATATTGCCTAGGCCGCCTTTCATAGTACGTTCCTCTACTTAATCAATCGGTTGAATGGTATTAGGATTAATTTTTGCGTCGAATGTATCAATAATTTTCTGCACATTCGTATCGGATTCTAATGCTTGTTGTGCTGCATCCAGCTTTTCTTGTTCCATACGCCGTTGTTGCATGGCTGGGGTTTCCACTGCAACCTGCTTTATTTGAATATCCAGTTTATAAGGCTTGTCTGCAACAGCTTGAATAGCTGATTCAAGCCGCGCTTTACGTTCATTAGTAGCAAGGTTCTCATAGCTAGGTTCTAATGCAAGGACTAAGGTCATACCTTCAACAGCGGTTAAACTACAGTTCATGGCCAGTTGCTTTACTACACCACTTTCTTTCAGTGCAGCAACTAAGCGACTCCAATTTACTTCACCGTTATTTGACTCCACCTTAGGCGTTTCATTCAATGCCGGGCTTGTTTGTGCTGGTGGTGCCGTTGCTGTTTGAACGGAGGATACAGCTGCATCCATTTGCTTGGGCGCGCTCGGTGTTGGCTTAGTAACGGTATTTGCCGAAGGCGTTGTCATTTTTGCTTCGCCAGGTTCGGCAGGGCAAAAGGCCAACATACGTAATAGCGTCATCTCAAAACCGATGGCGGGATCCGGTGCATAGATTAAATCCCGTTGCCCAGTTAAACCAATTTGATAAAACAACTGAATATCTTCCGCAGCAAGCTCGCCGGCTAATTGGCTGAGTAAGGTTTGGTCACCCATACTATCATCATAAGCTTCTGGCAGTTGTTGTAATAGCGCAATGTAATGCAGTACTGAAAGTAGCTCGGCAAGCACATTAGTATAATCCGGCGCCATCGTGTGTAAATTTTTGACCACCTCAAATAATGCCGCCGCATTACGCTGAGCTAATGCACTCAAAATATGATACAGATGCTTGTGTTCAATGGCACCGAGCATTTGCTGTACATCTTGTATATTCACATTACCTGCGCTAAATGCGATAGCCTGATCCAATAAACTCAATGCATCACGCATACTGCCATCAGCAGCTTTTGCGATAGCCATTAATGCAGATGACTCTGCGGTAATCTCTTCTTCTGTTAATAATTTTTGCAAGTAGTCGGCAATCATATCCGGATGCAAGCGGCGCAAGTTAAACTGCAAGCAGCGCGATAAAATGGTCACCGGCACTTTTTGTGGATCGGTAGTGGCTAATAGGAACTTCACATGGGGTGGCGGCTCTTCGAGGGTTTTGAGCAAGGCATTAAAACTGTGATTGGAGAGCATGTGCACCTCATCCACCAGGTACACTTTGTAACGGCCAACCGTGGGGGCATACTGCACATTGTCCAGTAACTCCCGGGTATCCTCGACCTTGGTACGAGAGGCCGCATCCACTTCAATCAGATCGACAAATCGACCGGCATCGATTTCCTGGCAGGTTTGGCATTGCCCACAAGGCGATGCGCTCACACCTTGTTCACAATTCAGCGATTTGGCGAAAATTCGTGCCAATGTGGTCTTACCCACACCGCGGGTACCCGTAAATAATAAAGCATGGTGCAGACGCCCACTGTCCAAGGCGTTGGCCAGCGCACGTAAAACATGCTCTTGGCCCACCATCTCTTCAAAGCGGCGGGGGCGCCATTTTCTTGCTAAAACCTCGTAGCTCACAATAAAACCAACAAAATTTGACCCAAAAAAGCCATTCTACCGCTATGCCCGTTTGGGCGCATCAGCAGATTGAGAACAATCTGACGTGATTGGGAAAAAGGCTTATTTTTGCTCGTAAAATACCTGAATTGGCTGTAGGTTTATCATCATGCGCATAGGCCAAATCATAAGGGGCGGCACTCGCACCAGCTACACCACGGCACCCGAATCAGTCACTACCGTTGCTCCCTTCCGGGCCTGGCGGGGTTCATGACCTATCGTCGCGTGGGAACCAATGCAAGCGCCATTGAACAGTCAATCTATTATCTATTTATATAGTATGAAGGCAAGATGGGGGTTCGCTCAATCGGCGCTATGTTAACAAATTCCGAGATATCCCTAAAGCGTATTTTTCGGCGTATTCAAGTGGAAAACAAGTTGCCCCACAACAAGGGTAAACCAAGCCATAGCAATATACCGCCAAGCATAATTAAATACCAGGTGAAGACGGTATCTGAAAACCGGACTAATAAATAAAAGAAAAAACTAAAATAAGCCAATGCGATAACTGCATCCACCAACACAACAAACAATGGCGCCCCATCAATCAAACCAAAAACAGCAACCAGTAACGCAAACACACTGGCAAAGGCAAAGGGCTTCTCGAACTGGTGTACCAGCCACACCAATAGAATAATGATAATAATAGTTAACACGCTATTCCCCAATGAAATATCAAATGTTGTTATATCTTGTTTTAATATCCGCTTGTTAAGATGGGATCATGCCATTGCTTGATGCTGTTGATAAGCCTCCCCTGTCACATCTGCCGGTAAGCCAATATGGCAAACACCACACTGAAGGCTAAACATAGCGGAGAATAATAAAAAGTATCATATTTGGCAAAAGCCGAATCAGTCACTTTTTTAAAAAAACCAACGACTTTAAAATCCCCAATGGCGCGCAACATAAATACCCCAGCCAACACCCAACCAAGATAAACAATATATTCACCATAAACCCATGTGGTCAAATTGTTAAACTGCAGTAAGTATATGACGCCAGCAAAAGAAAATAAGGCTATAGCCACCAACAGTGTGATGACCATACCCGGTGTGATAGTTGCCTGACCATCGATGCGCGGAATGGCTTTATCAATCCAAACACTGCCACCCAAAGCCCAATAGACATGTACTAGTCCTAAAAATACCAGTAGGACTATCGCCAATACCGATACTATTGTCATTATTATTCCCCAAACGAATCACTATTTTCATTATAAAAACACTATGACTACTTTGTTAAGTGACCCCGAATAAACAATTCAGTTCGGCGAATCGCATCTTTTGTTGCTAAATCATCGGCAAAAGTACGTACATGTGGCGGGCGAAAATCAAATCCACGGCCTACCCCAGGATAAATAATTAATTGTGGCTTTCTACCCTTTTGCTCTAACGATTTAACCCCCTCCATAATAGGGCGCAGGCGTTGATATTGCTCATGTTCACCAAAGAAAATTAAAACCGGAACGGTTAACTGATCAATTTCAGGCGCATACTGATAAATCTGCATCGGCTCTGGTTTATTAGGATCTTGCCAGTGAGGATAAAAAGAAACATAACAAGCCACATCTTTTTGCCGTTTATGTGTAATCAATGCTCTTAATGTCATATAACCACCACGGGTATGTGACACGGCACAAATTTTATTACCGATGATATCTGGCTGCTCCAACAAGGTATCAATTCCTCGCGCCACATCTTCATCAACAATATAATCGTGTGCTAAAGGATAACGATCTAAAAAACGGCCACTCCATACATCTGGGGCTAATACAATAAAACCTCTCGCGGCTAAACGTTTTGGTGCAAGCAATGTTAAGTCATCTAAGCCACGGCGGCCATGTTGAAATAAAACAGGTAAATACTTACCGGGTTTAGCTGGGCGAAAAACATAAGCAGGAATTTCTGCATCACCACTTTGGTAAGTAATCTTTTCCATCTTAACTTGATAATTGGTCGGCGTATCGAGTTTACCTTGTTCCCACCAATCATTATCCCACCACAATTTTGCCTTATCTTGTGGGTACTGCGTTTTTACCCAAGGTTCATGATGCGCTAATGCATAAGGAGTCAGAAAAAGAACCACCATAGTAATAAATAACTTTTTCATTTTACTTTCTCTTTAATTCTATTAAAAACCCAAAGCACTATGGTATGCGTTAGATATAACTGAGATGAAACTGAGACAGGTGAGCTATAGACCGGGATGTTTAATCTTAATCAAGAAAAATGCACTGCCCAACATGGCAATAAGAAATAACATAAATGCTATAACCTGATTACTCTCTGACATATGAGCAGAACCACCAAT
>CAZPAE010000108.1:5457-7518 GCA_964584455.1 uncultured Thioalkalispiraceae bacterium | reverse complement strand
AAATAGCATGCAGCTAGCAACGGATAAGCCAAAGCGTTCCTTAATTAGTTTAACTCCATTAATTGATGTGGTGTTTATTCTACTAATCTGTTTTATGTTGGCATCCAGCTTTCTTGAATGGCAATTTGTTGAGTTAAGTGTGGGTGAAGCAGAACCACTGCAAGTCCAGGATGAAAGCTATAGTCTGATTAAAGTGAAAGCTGGTGAGCGTTACGAATTAAATGGTCAGCTGGTTACTCTGGAAAATTTAATTACCGATGTGCGTGAACGCATGCGTTTAAATAGCAACCATGCGGTGATTATCCAACCGGAAGGTGATTTACCTTTACAAGCATTAGTGACGGTATTTGATCAGTTAAAGCCGTTTGTAGGGGAGAATTTATCTTTGGCCAAAGATGAGAAGTCACCCTAATGCGCATACCAGAGGAAAAAAAATCAGCTTCCCATGAAAATATTTTGCCATTGGTCAATGTTGTTTTTTTATTACTGATCTTTTTTATGTTATCTGGTGCATTTAGTAAACCAGACTTATATAAAATTGATGAGTTAGTTTCGCAAAGTGAAAGCCCAGCAGATCGTAAAATTTTAACAGTGCAAATGAATGCGGATGGATTACTGGCTATAGAGAAACGTGAGCTAAGCAAAGAAGAATTGACCAGCCTCATTAAAGAAAAAGTAAAAGATGATAAAAAGCTGAAGGTGCAATTAAAAGCTGATTCGAATGTTCCGGCTGTTGAATTGTTAGATTTGATGGATATGTTAGGGGAGACCGGTTTGGAAAATATTCATCTCCTCACTTTAGCGCCAGACGCGAAAAAGAGTTAATGACATGTCTTCGTCAATAGCTCATTCAGGCATTAAGTTGCAACATTGGTTGTTCGCTATATTTATTGCGGTATTAGTGCATGCCAGTTTATTTTTAACCTATAATCCTGCACCGGCTGCCGGGGGTGCAGAAGCACCGGGTACCGAAGGTATTGTGATTGGTCTAAAAAAGTTACAAGAACCACCTAAGCCGGAACCAAAACCACAGCCCAAGCCAAAACCCAAACCGAAGCCAAAGCCCAAACCTAAACCCAAGCCAAAACCGAAGGCTGTTGTGATACCGGTCGAAGTGGCTGAGCCTGAACCGGAAGAAACTATTGAAGTACCCGAGATGCTTCAATTTGAAAAAATAGAAGAAGTTCAAGGTGGGGGAAACCCAGGGGTGAAGGCCTCTTATGAAGCACGGTTAGTGGCATGGTTAGAAAAACATAAGCGTTACCCTGCTAGTGCGCAGCGCCGTCGTCAACAAGATACCATTACCTTAGAGTTTGTGCTCAATGCGGATGGCGAGCTATTGCGCTATAAAATTTTGCAAACATCCGGGTTTCGTAGTTTAAATCGGGCTGTTGAGAAGATGATTAAGAAGGCGGCACCATTGCCTCCCGTACCTTCTGAACTACAAACAGCGAGTAATGAGTATCGCTACGTGGTCCCGATTGATTTTAATTTAAAATAATATTCACTGTTTTACAGTAATATCTTTTCATTTACCCGATATGTGCTGAAGAGTTTGTGTTATGCATATATTTAGGCATATGTTCACTTAAGCAAAGTGAAGCTTGACTATGCCGACACAACAGACAATTACGCAAACACAATCAACTAAAATACTGACCAACAAACGGTTGTTTGCATGGCATGGCTGGTTGGGGCTAAATTTTGGTTTGTTGCTGTTTATTATTTGTTTATCAGGCACAGTCGCGGCATTAAGCTATGAAATTGACTGGCTGTTGGATGAGGCTATTCGGGTTTCGCCGCAAGAGTCTAGATTCAGCTTGGGTGAAATACATCAACGCATTCAAGCAACCTATCCGCAGGCGGCGGTTTTTGCCATGGCAGAACCCCGTGGTCCTTATACCGCTATTCAAGCGGGGCTTAACGATCCCGATCGTGGTACTGTCATTGTCTATGCCAATCAATACACCGGTGAGATTATTGCTGATCGTACGGTATTGAATATAAAAAATTTCTTTCGTATTTTTCATAAACAGTTTTTTATTATCTCGACTCCGTTTA
>CAZPAE010000108.1:0-5435 GCA_964584455.1 uncultured Thioalkalispiraceae bacterium | reverse complement strand
CGGGGTGATTATTGTCGGCTTACTGGGACTCGCTTTATTGCTATCAGTGATAACGGGCGTTTTGCTGTTAAGCGGGCGTATTAAGAGTATGTTTAGGTTACGCTGGCATAAAGGCATACGTGTTTTTTGGGTAGACTTTCATCGCTTCAGTGGGATGTGGGCACTGATCTTTTCATTGTTATTTGCGCTCACCGGTGTTTGGTATTTCATAGAAAAGGTAGCCGACATCTCTGAAGCCGAGTTTGCCCGCGCTGACCCGGCTGACTATGCAAAATATGGATATCATCTGCAGTTATTACCCGTGGATACATATCTCGAACGGGTCAAACAAGCTAAACCGGATTTAGAAATTTCACATATTGTTTTACCCACTAAAGCGGGGGACTTAGTCAATGCGTTCGGTCAAGCGTCGGCTATTTTAGTGCGCAACGCCGCCAATTCCGTATCGTTAGATCCCTTCACCGGGGAGGTGGTGAGGATTCGTGATGGTACCCAGTTCGGGTTATTAGATCGGTGGTTGCATACGGTTGATCCATTGCACTTCGGTGACTTTGGTGGTTTGCTAACAAAGTCTATTTGGTTTGTGTTTGGTTTATTGTTATCGCTTTCTATTCCGGTGGGTACCTATATTTGGTACAAACGACTTTCGAAAAAGGGAATCCCACGTCGTTCACGTAAAGCGGTTATTTTCTCTAGTCTGTTCATGTTGGTGATTTTGCTATTAGCCAGTGTCTTCACCACATTGGGATTGTTACGCATGGTAGAAATGCCGCGAGCGGTACAGGCACAATCATTAGGTACACAGCCAATCGGTCCGTGGTCGGTGAATTTGATTCAGCAGCGTGATTATGCCACAGGAAAAGTTGCTGGTTATCACATGCAATTATCGGATAAGACATTTGCCAATGTACAGCAGGCTTATGTGGTGGTCTGGGAGAAAGGTGAAGCGAAACCAACCCAAGTCACATTGGGCAGGAAATGGCATTACCGTCAGGGTGAATTGGCAAACCTAATTAATAGTACTTCGATTTCCAATATTGAATTACATCTTCAGGACTGGGAGGGACGATGGTATCAGCGTGACTTTAGGCCACTGATTAATTTACCGCCTAGAGTGGCTCCCATAGCACGTCCACCTGTGCCTATTTCTGTCCTTATTTTTATTAGTGTTTTCTTTGTGATTGTTTTTGCAACGATTTTTTATTGGTTCCGGTTCGCCCAACGTTCTATACCAACAAAAGCATAGATTTTTTACTGCAATTGATAATGATTATCATTTGTATTATTATTCGCTTCCTAAAATAAAGGAAGAGGGAGTGGAGATAATGCAAAAAAGATTTGCGTCAGCAGTAGGAAGCATCGGGTTATTATTTTGCTGCAACACCAGCTATGCAGCAGAACCTACACCTACAGTAACTGATCAACAATCCAATAACACGGCTAAGCAAACAGAGAATAATGATGCCGCTGTTAAACTTAAAACCATCAATGTTGAGGCGCATGCGCGGGAATATAAAGCCGAGTCTGCATCCAGCGCTATTGGTTATGATACCGAGATCATCAATGTGCCTTTATCAGTGGAAGTGATTAGTCAGGATATTTTAAAGGATCAACAAGTTAACAATGTGGATGATGCATTACGTAATGTTTCAGGGGTAACTAAACTTAAGACTGGTAATGGACGCGAAGAAAAATTTAGTATTCGCGGTTTTGATACATCCCAGTCTATTTACAAAGATGGGGTACGGCGGAATAATTCACGCAATGCAGTTAATATCCCTTCAACCGAGACCGCTAATATTGATCGCATTGAAGTGTTAAAAGGTCCTGCATCGATTTTATATGGCCAAGGCGAAGCGGGCGGGATCATTAACTATATCACCAAGAAGCCTTCGTTTGATAAGTATCAAAGTTTCGAGTTTATTCAAGGATCAGATGAATACAATAAGTTTGAGTTGGACTCCACTGGTGGCTTTGACCAATCTGAAAATTTGGCTTATCGCATGGTATTTTCGTACGAAGACTCGGATAGTTTTCGCGATTTTACCGAACGTAATCGCATGCTGTTTAATCCATCCGTACGCTATGACTTTAACGAGAATACACGATTAAATGTCTCATTAGAACGAATTGATGATGAGTATACCCAAGACCGTGGTCAGGTATTATCAGGTAATTTGATTAATGGTTATTCTTATGCCGGGATCGACCCAAGCATGTTTTTTGGGATTCCCCAATGGAATGAAAATACCAATACCGAGTCAACTGAAATGACAACACGGTTAGAACATAATGTCTCGGATAATCACAAAATGGATGTGATGCTCGCCTATGTGGAAACCGATAAAGTGAATTTTGATTCAACACCAACGTCGCTTGTACTTCCAAATAATCAAGTTGTCGGCGATGATGGTACTGTTTACATTCAACCTCGTATGAATATTGGGACAGGGAAAAGTCATTATGCCAAGTTTGATAATTTATTTGAGTTTGGTAATGATATTCAACATCAAATCTTAGTCTCGACAAGCTATGAAAAAATTCATTCAGACTATGAGTCACTCAGAAGCGGATCAACCAACCTTGTAACTTATAATATTAATACGCGTCAATACTCTACTAGTGGTCCCCAGGTGACCTTGGATGATGATCGTGGGCAGACGATTATTAGATCTAAAGAAATAGGAATTAATATTCAGGACTTGATTAATTTCTATGATAAGCATTATGTACTTGTTGGTGCGCGTTATAGTGATTATGAACAAGATGGGTTTAGGGAGCGAGGCAGTGTATCAACCTCTTTTAGCGACGATACTGTCACACCGCGATTAGGTTATGTATATAAGCTAAATGATGATATGTCATTCTATGTCAATTATGCAGAAGGTTATTTGCCTTCTACAGGGGCACTTGATAGCAGCGGTAGCTTGTTAGACCCAGAAACTACCACCCAATACGAATTAGGTACGAAGTTTAGCTTATTAAACGAGGAGTTATTTTTAACAGTAGCACTATATCAGATTGAATATGACGATATTATTATTGCAGATCCTGTGGATACATCGTCTTCTATAAATGGTGGTAACACCGAGTCTAAAGGTATCGATGTTCAACTAACAGGAAACATTACCGATGAGCTGCGCATCGTTGCGGGGTATGCCTATATCGATAATGAATTAGTTGAAGTAACCTCTACTTTATCTGAACAAAAGGGCAATCGTTTAGCCGGTATTCCAGAGCATAGTGCTAATGTATGGGCGGTCTATGAATTTCAAGGCGGTAGCTATGATGGTTTAGGCATAGGTGCGGGTGTGTTTTATCAAGACGAAGTGTTTGCTAGTAGTGCAAACAGCTTAACCTATGATGCTTGGACCCAATACGACCTATTAGCTTATTACAAGACCGGGCAGTGGAAATTTCAGCTGAATGTGAATAATGTCACTGATGAGGATTATTTGTTAACACAGGGGACTAGTACTTCAGATCCGGAATCGGCAGTTCGGGTAGATGTAGCTGCACCACGCAGTTATTTCCTATCAGCATCTTACGAATTTAAATAATCGTTTTTGCTCGTCCTATGAGGGTGCCTGTCGTTAGATGGGTTACCCTCTTTTTTTATGCCAGACTTACCGTTTGTAAAGCAGTATGGATAGCTTGACGAAGTATTTGTGCAATACGATCCACTTCCGTTTGCGTGACAATTAGTGGTGGCAACAAACGAACAGTACTACCATGTCGTCCACCCAACTCTAATATTAAGCCCAGTGCTAAACACTGACGTTGGATTTCACTGGCTAAGCGCGGATGAGTAGGGTGACTGCCGAGGTTATCAGCTGCTTGTTGCGTATCAACAATTTCAATACCTATCATTAAACCCCGGCCTCGTACATCACCGATAGCCGGATAGTCTTGTTGTATGGCTTGTAAATGTTGCATGAGCCGCTGCCCCATTTGGCCCGCATGTTTGTCTAACTGGTGGGCCTGAATATAGTCTAAGGTGGCGGAACCGGCGGCCATGGCCAATTGATTGCCACGGAAGGTGCCCGTGTGAGCACCCGGTTGCCAGCTATCTAATGACTCATCATAGATAATCACCGATAAGGGTAAACCACCACCGATAGCTTTAGAGATCACAATCACATCCGGTGTAATGTCAGCATGTTCAAATGCAAACATATGTCCAGTACGGCCAATGCCGGTTTGTATTTCATCTAGAATTAAAGGGATGTCATATTTTTGGGTTAGCCTTCTAATGCCTTGTAGCCACTCGATGGGGGCAGGGATGGCACCGCCTTCACCTTGTACCGCTTCTAATATCACCGCAGCCGGTGCAGGTACGCCTGATTCTGGATCACTGAGGACATTTTCAATAAATCGTAAATGGGTATCAATACTTTGTTGTCCACTTAAACCAAATGGACAACGATAAGCATAAGGGTAAGGTAAGAACTGCACATTCCCCATTAAGTTACTAATAGGCGATTTGGTTGAGATATTACCCATGATACTTAGTGCACCATGGGTCATACCATGATATCCACCTGCGAAGGGGAGAATAGTATTACGACCTGTGGCTGTTTTAACTAACTTTAATGCAGCTTCAACTGCATCAGCACCAGTTGGACCACAAAATTGGATCCGGGCACGTTTAGCAAACGATAACGGCAAGATATCAAAGATATCTTGTATAAACTGATCTTTTACGGGTGTTGTAATATCCAGCGTATGTAACGGCTGGCCTGATTCAAGATGTTGATAAAGTGCTTTATGAATAACCGGATGGTTATGGCCTAATGCCAGTGTACCGGCACCGGCTAAACAATCGAGATAAAGATGACCTTCGGTATCTTTTACATACATACCCTGTGCCTGTGCAATGGCGATAGGGATACGTCGTGGATAACTACGGGCATTTGACTCGAGTTGTGATTGACGTTGTAGATAGGAGTTTATTTGATGCTTGATTTTACCTTGTTGCATAAATGCAGTGGGGTAGTCTGGCAGTTCCATTGTCGGTGCGTCATTGCGCTGTAAGGACGATTCCATAATTCAGTTCCTCAATTCCATAATTACATTTATGTTTTCACGATTTAACCTCAGTGAGTATGATTCTCCATGGCTTTTTGTAGGCTTAATGGACGCATATCAGTCCACACTTCTTCGATGTACTGTAAACATTCTTTTTTGTTACCGGTTTTACCCACCGCTTGCCACCCTTTGGGGATGTCTTTGTAGTCAGGCCAAATAGAGTATTGCTGTTCGTGGTTAACTACCACATTAAAAATAGTATCTTCGCTGTCCCAGCTCATGGCTAAGTCCTCTCTTTAGTTAAGTTTATTGCGTATTACTTTTGTTAAAGAGACTTTATCATAATAAAAGTAATAATCAATCTCATTTACATTGTCGGGAAATTTAGGCTTGCTAAATAGAGGAGC
>CAZPAE010000107.1:0-7520 GCA_964584455.1 uncultured Thioalkalispiraceae bacterium | reverse complement strand
ATTCACGAAGTAAGGAGAAAGGTAACCACGATCAAACTGCATCCCTTCAACAACGTCCAGTTCATTGTTTAAACCAGAACCTTCTTCAACAGTGATAACACCTTCTTTACCAACTTTATCCATTGCATCGGCAATGATAGTACCGATTTCACTGTCAGAGTTAGCTGAGATAGTGCCAACTTGCGCAATGGCTTTACCATCAGCACAAGGCTTTGACATTTTTTTCAATTCTTCAACTGAAGATGCCACTGCCTTATCAATACCACGCTTAAGATCCATCGGATTCATGCCCGCAGCAACGGCTTTCATGCCTTCAGTCAGGATAGATTGCGCTAATACAGTCGCTGTTGTGGTACCGTCACCAGCAACATCAGATGTTTGACTGGACACTTCTTTGACCATCTGCGCGCCCATATTTTCAAACTTATCTTTTAATTCGATTTCTTTTGCAACAGAAACACCGTCTTTAGTGATGGTTGGTGCACCAAAGCTTTTATCTAGAACCACGTTACGGCCTTTTGGACCTAAGGTCACTTTAACGGCATTGGCTAGGGTATTTACACCAGAAAGCATACGGTGACGTGCATCATCAGAAAATTTTACTTCTTTAGCAGTCATGGTTTATTTCCTCTTAAACTTAAATTTCCACATTCAATTAAATTTGGTGCGAGGCAATTAACCTTCCAACACACCCATGATGTCTTCTTCACGCAAAACCAATAGTTCTTCACCATCGATTTTCACTTCATTGCCGGCATATTTACCAAATAAGATTTTGTCACCAGCTTTGACATCCAGCGCACGGGTTTCACCGCTATCAAGGATTTTGCCATTACCTACGGCGATGATTTCACCTTGAACTGGCTTCTCAGTCGCAGAATCAGGGATCACAATGCCGCCGGCGGTAGTACGTTCTTCTTCCATGCGACGCACAATCACACGGTCATGTAGGGGACGAATCTTCATTCGTGGTTTCTCCTCAATATTGTTCAAATTCAATCGGTTAGTTAACTTTAAATCAAGTCAGCGAGGATTATTAGCACTCCTCTTAGATGAGTGCTAATAATAGCTAGCCATGGCTAGCTGTCAAGCCATCGAGCCTAAGATCCTCGCTCATTCCTTCAAAATACGTGGCAAATAAACTTTATTTGCCCATTAGCAGACAACAAACCCACTCTAGGGGGAGCATTGCTCAAAATGCATATTGGCTGCATTGGAGATGGTTATGTGTACGAATGGGGCCTAAATCAAGGTTAATGTTATATAAAACGCATACTTAACGACTAAAAAAGGGTTTTCAGCCAGCATTATGGATCACGACGCTCAAATTCGCCCTCAATCACTTTGGGCTTTTCTTGGGTTGGTTTCGTAACGGGCCCCTGAGCACGCATTTGAACAATCCAGCCACTACGCTCAATCACCCAGAGTGCTAGCGCCTGCCGCAATGCAGGGATAAGTAAGGCAAAGCCTATCGCATCGGTGAAAAACCCAGGGGTTAATAATAAAGCACCGGCAAAAAACAACATCATGCCTTCTAGCATGCCGACGGCCGGTAATTCGCCTTGGGCCATTTGGCCTTGCACTTTATTTAGTGTGGAAACGCCCTGTTGTCGCAATAGCGCCACCCCAACCACAGCAGTCACGACAATCAACAAAATCGTATTAAGGGCACCGATAACAGCACCCACTTTAATGAAAAGATATATCTCGACCAATGGAATACCAATAAAAAGGCCAAGTCCTAGCGGAAAAAGACGCATGTCTTAAATAAGTCCTTGTTGTCATCTTCGTATCATTGATACATTTGGGCGCATGCAGGAAAAATCAATACAACATAAGCTGATTATGACCACAATTGGTACAGAACAGCAGGCATTGGCGCTGGCTGAGCAGCTAATTAATCAGAAATTGGCTGCCTGCGTTAATATCTTGCCTAAAATGCAGTCTATTTACCGCTGGCAAGGTAAACTAGAGCGTGGAGAGGAACATCTTTTATTAATCAAGACCTTAGCTAGCCATGTTGAAGCAGTATTTGAAGCTGTTCGAGCCGACCATCCCTATGAACTTCCTGAAATCATCGTAGTCCCAATCGAAGATGGTTACGAACCTTATATAAATTGGATAACAACATCGGTAGACCCATTATGATAAAAATCAGAACGACCTTAGCCAGCCTGTTTTTCACTTTATCCCTTTTTACCGCCCATTTAGTACAAGCCAATGACCCTTTACCGGCTGATGAGGCTTTCAAGTTTGATGCACAGGTCCAGGGGAATACGATTCAGGGTCGTTGGGTCGCCGAGGATGATTACTATTTATATCGTGACAAAATCCGCTTTGAATCAGGGACACCCGGTTTTGAGCTAGGCAATCCTAATTACCCTAAAGGAAAACTCAAACACGGCATTCGACCTGATGGTACGGAAGGCGAAGTAGAAACTTATAGCCAAGCGACCATCATTGATATCCCAGTAACCAAAAGCCCCGGCGGTGAAGTAACGCTGATTGCTCATTCACAAGGTTGTGCTGAATCACTGGGCATTTGCTACCCACCCCAAAAACGGGAAATAGTACTTAGCCTTGCCGCAACCCAAGATAGCGCAGTGGCAGCAGTGAACGATTTGAGTTCAGCGCTAGGACTAGGTAGCGCTAATCAAGACAGTGATCCGCTACGTGCCGAAGAAGCATTTAAAGTTAGTATTTCTCTCGAAGGCAATAACGTTGTCGCCACTTGGAATATCGCGCCAGACTATTACATTTATCGCGATAAGATAAAAATGAGTTCCCAAACACCTGGGCTTGTACTCGGCGACTTAGAATCACCAAAAGGAAAATGGAAACATGGGATTCGACCTGACGGTACAGAAGGCGATGTTGAAACCTATATCGATACCGTTACGGTTAAAGCTCCCATCATCGCCAATCAAGCTGATATTAAAACGATTAAAGTCGCGGTACAAAGCCAAGGCTGTGCTGAAGTATTTGGTATTTGTTATCCACCACAAAATACCGAGGTAACACTCACCGGAGCCCAGGCTTTTTCAAATGACTCTGCTGCACTCTCGCAAACAACGAGCTCAGATACCGCAAAACAAGAATCAACCTGGGATACAGTTGGGCGATTATTATTTGCTTTTCTTTCAGGCCTATTACTCACCTTTACACCTTGCGTATTACCCATGCTGCCGATTATTGCCAGCATCATTGCCGGCCAAGGCGAACATGTCACTAAAGCCAAAGGTGGTTTACTAGCAACTATTTATGTATTGGGCACCACTGTTATCTGGACAGCAGCAGGCTACGTTGCCGGGGCAACAGGGGAACAGCTACAAGCTTACACATCACACCCTTACTTTATTATCCCGGTTGCAAGCATCTTATTACTTCTGTCATTGGCTATGTTTGGTATTTATAACTTACAACTACCTGCTGCCTTACAATCAAAAGCACAAGAATCCTCTTCGAAATTTAAGGGTGGCACATTCTTAGGTGTGTTCTTTATGGGTGTACTTGCATCGGTTATTGCCGGTGCCTGCGTATCGCCTATCTTAATTTTGAATCTAGGTGTTGCATTGGAAACACATAATGCCATGCTCGGTGCCGGTATTATGTTATCCATGGCCTTAGGTATGGGCGTACCAATTATCTTAGTGGGTATCGGTGCTGGCTGGTTACTACCTAAAGCCGGTGCCTGGATGGATACGGTTAAGTATGTGTTCGGCGTACTATTAGTCGGCCTAGCGATTTATGTTTTATCGCTCATCGACTGGATGCCGGTACTATACTTCTGGTCACCTTTCTTAATTATTACTGGCGTATACCTTGGCGCCACGCAACCTGTCGCGCAAGATGCCAATGGTTGGCGATATATGTGGAAAGGCGTGGGTATCTTTATGATCATCTGGGGTATCTTAGCCTTAATCGGTGCTATGCAAGGCAGTAAAAACATTATGAGCCCTATCAATCTAAGCGGTTTTAGTAGTGGCTCAGCTGCTAGTCAGTCTCATGGTGATAGCGGATCAAGCAACACACATGAAGCGCTTTTCCAACGGGTACATTCTGTCGAGCAGATCAATGAACTACTGGCTGAAGCGAAAAAACAAAATAAACCGGCGCTAGTGGATTATTTCGCTACTTGGTGTACTGACTGTATACGTATGGAAAGAAATACGTTTACCGAACCCGAAGTACGAAAAGCGCTACAGCAATTTGTATTAATACAACCGGATGTGACGGATCAATTTGATGACAAGACACAACCGATGAAAGATCGTTTTAAAGTCTTTGGGCCACCAGCCATGATCTTTATCGACAGCCAAGGTAACGAACAAACAGAACTGCGTACTTACGGCTATAAATCCAAAGATGCTTTTTTAAAGTTAATCGCACAAGTGAAATAGGCAACAAATATGAACAAAACAATAATAACCATTAGCCTGTCTGTCATCGCATTAGTCGCTGGCATGACCTTATATACGAAATATGGGACACAACAACCCGAATCAGCACAGTCAACCAGCCAAATTAAGTCCACATCGATTATTGGCCAAACCCGACCTGACTTTCGATTACGCGATACCGAGGATAAATTACGCCAGCCGAGCGAATGGGACGGAAAAGTGATGCTTGTTAACTTCTGGGCCACATGGTGCCCACCTTGCCGACGTGAAATTCCAGCATTTATCGAGTTACAAGAAAAATATGCGGATAAAGGGTTTGTCATTGTGGGTATTGCGCTCGACACCAAACAAGCCGCTGTCGACTTCGTTGATCCCATGGGAATCAACTACCCAATCCTGATTGCAGAAACCGAAGGCGTTTCACTGACACTTAAGTACGGCAATGAATTAGGCGCACTACCTTTTAGTGTTATTGTCGACAAACAAGGCAAGATCCAAAAAACATTCCGCCATGAAGTCAGCTTTGAAGAAGCAGAAGCTTTGGTTAGTCCCTATCTCAGCAACTGAGTATAAAATCGTCGCTAAATTTCGCTAAAATGACGCGTAATCACGCGATCTTGCATGGAACTGGACTTTTTACGCAAAATCGTCCAAAATGACTACTTTAAGGTCAGAAAAAGTTCTGTAAACGTGTCGCCAACATGAAGCGATATGTTGCTATCTAGCAAGAAGTTGAGATGTAGTTATGGCAACGATTTTAGTAATACATGGACCGAACCTCAATTTACTGGGTACGCGTGAGCCAGAACACTATGGCGCCACCACCCTTACCCAAATTGACGATGAACTCGCTGCTATGGCCAGCGAATCAGGCCATGTATTGCGAAATATTCAAAGCAATGCCGAACACGAATTAGTTGAGGCAGTACAGCAAGCTGGCCAATCGGACATTGATTTCATTATTATCAATCCGGCAGCATTTACCCACACCAGCGTTGCGTTAAGAGACGCTATCGCCGCGGTAAAAATCCCTTTTATTGAAGTACATTTATCTAACGTACATGCACGTGAGTCATTTCGACACCAATCCTATTTTTCTGACCTCGCCAGTGGTGTAATCAGCGGCCTCGGGCCTATTGGCTACCAACTTGCGCTACGCGCAGCCTTACAGCAACTCACCACTTGAGACTGACACTGAATTTATCTTAAGAGAAGCTTAAATGGATATACGTAAAGTAAAAAAACTGATCGAATTACTGGAAGAATCCGGCGTTGCGGAAATTGAAATCAAGGAAGGCGAAGAGTCGGTTCGCATTAGCCGCAGCAGCCAAGCCATCCCTCAAGTTGCCGTACCCGCACCGGTTGTGGCCGCAGCACCACCGGCAGCTGTTGCCACGCCAAGCGCAGCGCCTGAACCCGCTGCAACAACCAATAACGACGAACTCAGTGGCCACGTGGTGAGAGCACCAATGGTGGGAACGTTCTACCGTGCCCCTAGCCCAGGCGCCAAGCCGTTTGCCGAAGAAGGCCAGTCGGTTAAAGCCGGTGATACCTTATGTATTATCGAGGCAATGAAATTACTAAACCAGATTGAAGCGGATAAAACCGGCACTATTAAATCTGTCTTAGTGGAAAATGGCCAACCTGTTGAATATAACCAGCCACTATTCATTATCGAGTAGTGTAGGCGTAAGAACCTATGTCGCAGCTAACACAAACTCAACGCGACACGATGAGCACCGCTATATCCAGCACTGGAATAAGCATAGTGCCATACCACTTCTACGCCTTATACCAAACAAAAGTTGATTACACATGATAGATAAGATTTTAATAGCTAACCGCGGTGAAATTGCATTGCGGATCTTACGTGCATGCCGTGAGCTTGGCATTAAAACGGTGGCAGCCCATTCTGAAGCTGATCGCCATTTAAAACATGTACGTCTTGCTGATGAATCCGTTTGTATTGGTCCAGCCCCCTCTACAGAAAGTTACCTTAATGTCCCTTCTGTTATCAGCGCAGCAGAAGTCACAAATGCCGTTGCTATTCACCCAGGTTATGGCTTTTTATCTGAGAACGCTGACTTTGCTGAACGGGTACAAAGCTGTGGGTTTATTTTTATTGGGCCACGACCTGAAACC
This sequence comes from uncultured Thioalkalispiraceae bacterium, assembly GCA_964584455.1. GTDB lineage: Bacteria > Pseudomonadota > Gammaproteobacteria > UBA6429 > Thiohalophilaceae > CAZPAE01. The sequence continues at coordinate 978 of CAZPAE010000107.1, read as the reverse complement.
ATACGCATGATGGGTGATAAGGTTGCCGCCATTGCTGCAATGAAAAAAGCCGGTGTGCCTTGCGTACCTGGCTCTGATGGTCCACTGGGTAATAATGACCAAGATAACTTACGCATAGCGCAACAAATTGGTTACCCCATTATTATTAAAGCTGCCGGCGGTGGCGGTGGTCGTGGTATGCGCGTTGTTTATGAAGAGTCCGAGCTGATTAATTCTATTGCGCTCACACGCACTGAAGCCGGTGCCGCATTTAATAACGATACCGTGTACATGGAGAAGTTTTTAGACAATCCACGTCACATCGAAATTCAAGTACTCGCTGACGAACATGGTAATGCAATTCACTTAGGTGAACGTGATTGTTCTATGCAACGGCGACACCAAAAAGTTCTTGAGGAAGCCCCCGCATCCGGGATTAGTGAAGAAGTACGCCAACGTATTGGACAACGCTGTGCCGATGCCTGCGTCGATATCGGCTACCGTGGTGTTGGTACATTCGAGTTCTTGTATCAAGAGGGTGAGTTCTACTTTATTGAAATGAATACTCGCGTCCAAGTAGAACACCCTGTCACTGAGCTGGTTACTGGTGTTGACATCGTGAAAGAGCAAATACGTATTGCCGCAGGAGAACAACTCAACATTCAACAAAGTGACGTTATTTTACGTGGCCACGCTATTGAGTGCCGAATCAACGCTGAAGATCCCAAGAACTTTATGCCTTCGCCAGGCACAATCACCGCCTACCACACACCAGGTGGCCCAGGTATCCGCGTCGATTCCCATATTTATGACGGTTATCAAGTTCCACCCTATTATGATTCAATGATAGGTAAACTGATCACCTATGGTGATTCTAGAGATGCGGCAATCGTCAGAATGCAAATCGCCTTATCTGAAATGGTAATTGAAGGTATCAAAACGAATATCGCATTGCACGAGGATCTATTACGCGATCCCGGCTTTATTGCGGGTGGTACC
>CAZPAE010000106.1:0-7573 GCA_964584455.1 uncultured Thioalkalispiraceae bacterium | reverse complement strand
CCTTGGTGGCTACCAATGCGGCCAATCGGCCACGCAGTCAAACCTTGTTGCGATAGGTGCGCGAGCGTGGTTTGTTGATCATCAGGATGGATAATCAAGGTCATGCCAACACCACAATTAAAGGTACGATACATTTCTTGTTGCGCCACATTACCTTGTTGCTGCAACCAATCAAAAATAGCCGGGGTTACCCAACTATCTTTTTCTAAGATGGCTTGGGTATTTTGCGGCATTACGCGTGGGATGTTCTCCAGTAAGCCCCCACCGGTAATATGTGCCAAGCCATGTACATTGATTTTTTCAAACAAGCTCAATAAAGGCTTAATATAAATTTGGGTAGGTGCCAGTAGTACATCGGCCAGTGGCTGGCCTTGGAAATCCTGATTCAAATCGGCTTGGCAGTGCTCGATAATTTTTCGGATCAGCGAGTAGCCATTGGAGTGGGGTCCGCTGGAGGCGATGCCGATGATCACATCCCCTTCGCCCACTTGGCTGCCATCAATAATCTTGTCTTTATCTACCGCGCCAACACAAAAGCCGGCTAAGTCGTAATCGTCATTTTGGTACATGCCGGGCATTTCCGCGGTTTCACCGCCAATTAATGCCGCACCGGCTTGCTCGCAGCCCTGGGCAATGCCTTTAATCACGGCGCTGGCCGTGTCCACACTCAATTGGCCCGTGGCATAGTAGTCGAGGAAAAATAATGGCTCGGCACCTTGAACGATTAAATCGTTGACACACATGGCCACCAAGTCGATGCCCACCGTATCGTGTTTACCCGTATCCAGGGCTAGTTTGAGCTTGGTGCCAACACCATCGGTGCCCGCAACCAGCACAGGTGAGCGGTATTTGCTCAAATCCAGTTGAAATAAGGCGCCAAATCCACCTAAATTACCCAAAACCTCAGGACGGAGGGTTTGCTTGGCAAACGGCTTAATTTGCTCAACCAGGGCATTGCCTGCATTAATATCAACACCCGCATCACGATAACTGAGACCGGAATTAGCTGTAGGAGAATCTGATTTTTGTTGCGCCACACACAACTCCTCGTAAACGCATCTTTTTTGTGTTCGGACAGTAGGTAATAATAGGGTAGTTTAACAAGTTGCGGACAAGCAGGGAATTAGTAGGTGTTTAATCTGAATCGAAGTCTCCTTTTTATTTTTACATTCATTGCGGGTATCAGTGCTGGCCAAGCCGATGAGATGAAGAATCTCTACGAAGCGCGGGTCAGCGTGCAAAGCCAGGACCGGGAAGAACGCATTAGCGCGATTCGCAGCGGCTTAGGCCAAGTCCTGATTCGGATTTCGGGACGGGCAGATATCCTGCAGGTAGCCGATTATCCGAGTATTCGAACCGCCATAGAAAACCCAACCCGCTATGCGCAGCAGTTTCGCTATTTGAAATCAGAACAAGCTAACACCCCGCTTATTCTGTGGGTCCGGTTTGATGAGCAAGCGATTAACAAGCTATTGCAAAGTAACCACTTGCCCGTCTGGGGCAGTACCCGACCAGCGATGCTGGTGTGGTTGGTGGTGGATGACCGGGGTCATCGAGAATTAATTGGTAATAACACCGCCCATGTGGCTCGGGATGCCTTGCTCCAACAAGCCCGCCAACGGGGGGTGCCACTGCGTTTACCACTATTAGATCTCAATGACCGAACCAATATTCGCACCAGCGAGGTCTGGGGTAACTTTGAAACCAATATATTGCGCGCCTCTGAACGTTATCAAACCGAAGCGGTGTTAGTGGGGCGCGTTTTCCAGGGCTATGGTGGCTATTGGAGCGGACGCTGGTCCTTGTATGTGGATAGCCGACGTCGGGACTGGTCATTTAGCGGCTCAAGTATCCAAGATGTATTGTTACCCAGTATTGATTCCAGTGCTGAGATTTTAGCATCACGTTATGCCTTAATTGGTCAGTCAGATGATGGCTCGGTGTTGGTACAAATCAAAAATATCCAAAGCTTGGGGGATTACAATCGCGTACTCGCGTATTTGCGTACGCTCACCCATGTGAAAAGTGTGCAGCCCTATGAAATCATGGCAAACAGCGCCATGTTTAAACTGAGTATCACCTCTGGGCGATTAGGCTTAGCACGAGCCGTATCCTTGGGGCATACACTGGTTAATGAGCCCGTACAAACAATCCAGCTGCTGGAAAATCCGCAGCAACCGTCACAAGTTGCACAGTTGATACCGGATCTTATTTATAGGTTGGTGCCTTGAAATCACTCCCCAATATCATCAGTGTACTGCGTATTTTTATGGTGGTACCCACCATTTATTTCCTATTAGAGCAACGTTATGGGGATGCGCTGATTGTGTTTTTCATTGCCGGGGTTTCCGATGGCCTCGATGGTTTCTTAGCACGGCGCTATGGTTGGACAACACGTCTCGGCAGTATTTTAGATCCCCTCGGTGATAAGCTCTTAATGACCGCAACCTATTTTGTCTTAGGTTGGTTAACCCATTTACCCCTTTGGCTAGTCGCCGTGGTTATCGGGCGTGATGTGGTGATTGTGGTGGGGGCCTTAGCTTATCGGTTATTGGTACAATCCATTACCATGAAGCCATTGTTAATTAGCAAAATAAATACAGCCTGTCAGATTATTCTCGTGTTGGTGATGTTGTATAGCCTATCCGGTTGGCCGGGTTCAGAAAAAATGACCGGCTGGTTAACCCAAGGCCTGATTTATCTCGTTTTAATAACCGCGTTACTCAGTGGTTTGGCTTACATTGCGATTTGGTCGCAACGGGCCATTTTCGCAGTAAAAGGACGGTAATAGTTTATGTTTGCGATAGAGAATAAATGGTTTTGGTTGTCCCTCACTATTGTCATTGGGATATTAATTTACCTACTGACGCCTGTGCTGACCCCTTTTGTGATTGCCGCTATCTTAGCCTATGTGGGCGATCCCTTAGTTGATAAATTAGAAACATACAAAATACCGCGTACCTTAGCGGTGAGTATTGTGTTTGTGGTGTTAACTTTATTTGCAGCCACTGCATTAATTATCTTAGTGCCAATGCTAGAGCGGCAAATTATGGTGCTGGGGCAAAAAATTCCCGGCTATATTGAAGTGATCCAAACCCAATTTTTACCTTGGGTGAATGAACGCTTTGGTATGTCGCTAAAAATTGAGCCTGAGGAAATAAAACAAGCCATTGAATCCCATTGGCAATCCGCCGGTAGCGTTGCCTCAACCGCATTAAGCTATGTGACCAAATCCGGTGCGATCATCGCCAGCTTTTTTGCCAATCTTTTATTAATCCCGGTTGTCACGTTTTATATGTTACGTGATTGGGATGTAATGGTGGCGCAGGTTCGGACCTTGCTACCACGTAAAACCGAGCCCGTTATCAGCCATTTAGCCAAACAGTCCGACGAAGTGTTAGGTGCGTTTTTACGTGGCCAGGTACTAGTGATGTTGGCGCTATCGGTGATTTATAGCGTTGGCTTAGGCATTGTGGGATTAGAGCTTGCCTTGCTAATAGGTGTCGTCGCCGGGTTAGTCAGCTTTGTGCCTTACCTAGGGTTTATTGTTGGCATCATCGTGGCCAGTATTGCCGCGTTAATGCAGTTTGGTGATGCCACTTATTTATTTTATGTAGCCATTGTGTTTGGTATAGGCCAAGCCATTGAAGGTATGGTGCTCACGCCCTTATTAGTAGGCGATCGGATTGGTTTACATCCGGTGGCTGTGATCTTTGCTGTACTCGCCGGTGGGCAACTATTTGGCTTCTTAGGGGTGTTATTAGCCTTACCGATTGCAGCTGTGTTAGCCGTATTCGTTCGCTACCTACATGAGCAATACAAAGCCAGTAAAGTCTATTCAGGTTAAAGTATGTCGGCCTACCAGATCCCATTGCAAATTAAGCTGAATGATGCGGCCACGTTTGCTAATTTTTTTGAAGAGGGCAATGAACATGCGGTTGCCTTAGTAAAAGGTCATGATCAATTCGTTTATGTTTGGTCCGTGCAAGCCACCGGTAAAACCCACTTGTTACAAGCACTGTGCCATCAATCAGATAACAGTATCTACTTACCCATACAAGATTACCTATTATGGGAACCGGCTATTTTTGAAGGGCTGGAATCCTACGATGTGATTTGTCTTGATAACATCGAACACATTGCAGGCCAGGCTATTTGGGAAGAAGCCTTATTCAATCTTTATAATCGGGTGCGTGATGCCAATAAACGGTTAATTGTGAGTGCAAAAACCTCACCACGCCAAGCGGGGTTTGATTTAGCCGATTTAACCTCGCGTTTGAGTTGGGGGGTGACCATTCAGCTCAATATGCTATCGGATCAACAAAAAGTTGCTGCCTTAGCTATGCGCGCCAACTCGCGTGGTTTTAAACTCGCCGATGAAGTAGTGAATTATTTATTAAAGTTTTGTCCGCGCGATTTACATAGTCTATTTCAGATTCTTGAACAACTAGATGATGCCAGTCTACAAGCGCAACGACGCATCACTATTCCGTTTATTAAACAACATTTATCCCTATGATGCTTTTTGCTGTCGCACTAAGCGAGTACAAACCGTGGCACTAATGAAATAGCTTATGCTTAATAGCAGTTCAGCCAGGGCATAGTAGCGCTGTGCTTGATTCGCATAAACTTCAATAGTGGCATGACTGAAATACAATAAAATAAGATAGCTACTCCACATATAAACCCGAGGTTGGCGGGAAAATAACGACCTTGCGGGTATCAGCAAGATCGTAAGATAAACAATAATAAACAAATAGCCCAAGCGAGTTTGAATGGGTGCGGCTACAAAATACCAATAAACGATTACAGCAAATAATCCCACATAACTCATTAAGGTGATTTTGTGCCAACGGCTTAGTGCATCACTCATACCTTAATCAGTCCTTGGTCATACAGCGCTTTGGCTACTGTTGCTAATCGTTGACCTTGGGCTTGGCATAAACTGATTTCATCATCACTTAATGACTTATCACTATCCATACCGGCTAAGTGCGATGCACCATACGGTGTGCCGCCAGTGCTTGTATGTAGTAACTGTGTTTCAGAGTAGGGTATACCCAGTAACGTCATACCATGATGAAACAGCGGTAACATCATACTTAAGCAAGTACTTTCCTGACCGCCGTGTAAAGATGAGGTAGAGGTAAAAACACTGGCCGGTTTATTAATGAGTGCGCCGCTTAACCATAGTGGACTAGTGCTATCAATAAAGTATTTTAATCCAGCGGCCATGTTACCAAAGCGTGTTGGGCTACCCATGGCCAAGCCAATGCATTCTTGTAAGTCACTTAAAGTGGCATACGGTGCGCCTTCATCGGGTACGGCGGCGGTCACTTGTTCATGTTCGGCAGAAACCGGTGCGATACTACGCAGGCGTGCACTGACATCTTGTACTTGTTCAATACCGCGACCAATATGTCGCGCCATTTGCGTTGTCGCACCGTGGCGACTGTAATAGACAACGAGGACTTCCATGGCTTAATCCAAAATGTTGAGCACAGTTTCAGGGGGGCGACCAATAGCTGCCTTATCACCATTGATTACAATCGGGCGTTCAATCAGCTTAGGGTATTGAATCATGGCTTCGATAATTTGGTCATCGCTGACGCCGTCTTTATCTAAGCCCGCTTGTTTGTATTCTGCTTCATGAGTACGTAATAGTTCACGAGGTGAGAGGCCTAAATAACCTAATACCTTTTTCAGGGTCTGTGCATCAGGGGGAACATTGAGATATTCGATCACATTGATATCGAGGTTTTTCTCTTCCAATAAGGCCAATGTTTGGCGTGACTTGCTACAGCGTGGATTGTGGTAAATGGTAATACTCATTATTTCATTTTTCCCTAATATAATAGACGGTGATACAGGTAAACATTGTACCTTGGCATTGCTTGACAGCCTATAGGGGCGGTGTTAGCTTGCTATTCTTTCCTCGCCCGAGGTTTTTTGCACACGGATATGTCTAGCCCATTTATGCGACAAGTTAAAATTTATGTTCTCACCCTTTTGCTGCTAGCGTTAGCGGCGTGTACCACCACTCCTCCTGTTCAAGAAATGAGCAATGCCCGCCAAACCATCGCGGCCGCATTGGAGGCACGGGCGAAAGTATTTGCCCCCGCCCAGCTTGCCCATGCAGAGCGTTTAATGTCGCAAGCAACCGGTGCACTGGAATCGGGGGATTACAAACGGGCTCGGGCCTACGCAGTGGCCGCCCAACAGCAAGCCATGAAAGCACGAACACTATCAGTGAGCCAGCAACAAAAAAATTAGTCACATAAACCCAATAAGACCTAATTGGGGTTTCAAAACTTGCATTCTGGTAACTGTCGATAGCACTGGTCAGCATAGGCTGATAACCATCATCGGATAACGGAATTTCATGGCATTTCTTTTGTCACATAGGCCATAAACACAACAATTATTCAGGGTAGCCATGTTGAATCGTTTTCTTGTCATTTTTAGTTTCCTACTATTTAGTTTCACTGCCAGTGCTGAGAAAATTCAGTTTTCCATCCCCGATATAAACGGTAAGCTACATACCGCCACAGACTACAAAGGCAAATGGGTTGTGGTAAATTACTGGGCAACATGGTGTCCGCCTTGCTTGGATGAAATACCTGAGCTAAATGCTTTTTATGAAAGCCACGCGAAAGATGCGGTAGTGCTAGGTGTGAACTATGAAGAAGTGGAGCAACAACACTTAACCAAATTCATTGATGATTATTTTATTTCTTATCCTGTCTTGAAAGGGAATCTTGGCGAGCCTAGCCCATTTGGCCGGGTCTATGGTTTACCCACAACCTTTATTATTTCGCCCCAGGGGGAATTAGTGAAAACCAAAGTGGGGGAAGTCACCCAAAAGTGGATAGAAGACATCATTAGCTCTAAATAGCGCGACATGCAAAGGACAAACAAATGAAAGCAAACTGGTTACGATTCGTCATTTTGTCAGTGGGGTTATGGTTCAATGCACTGGCCATGGCAGAGGGCCCGAAAAACCCACAAGAGTTTTTCTTTAATGAAACCTGGGGCAACATGCAAGAGGAATTAGCCAATGCCAAGGAACAAGGTAAGTCGGGAATTATGATCTTCTTCGAAATGGATGAATGTCCATTTTGTCATTACATGAAAACCAATGTATTGAACCAACCACAAATTCAAGCCTACTATCGCGAAAACTTTTTAATATTCTCCATCGACATTGAAGGCGATATCGAAATGGTCAATTTCAAAGGCGAAACCACCAAGCAAAAAGATTTTGCCTTCAAAGAAAATCGCGTACGCGCTACCCCAGTATTAGCCTTTTTTGATTTAAATGGTAAACGCGTGCACCGCCACATCGGTAAAACCAACGGCACAGCCGAGTTTTTACTCATGGGGCAATATGTGGTTGAGGGAGCTTATAAAAATAGTTCTTTTGTAAAATATAAGCGTAATAAGCGCAAGAAAAGCTAACATTCATCGTTATTTAGAGTTACTACCGTCGAATGCCTATTCGGTTATTGTCATGCATGGTGCTATGCAGTGTTGCCACGTTAAGTCTGGCACAAGAAAAAGCAGTAGCACCATT
>CAZPAE010000105.1:0-7585 GCA_964584455.1 uncultured Thioalkalispiraceae bacterium | reverse complement strand
AAGGGCTAAGTGTCACACCCACACCGAGCTCAAACCAGGTTAAGCCAACAAACAGCCACAATGCGGGCCAGACATTGCGTAGCCACCGTGGTACACGTAGTTGCAAACTACCCGCATCATTACGCCGCCAAAAGCGACGTTTGACCAACCAGTTGGCTAAACTATCCCATGGGCAAATAGCACACCAGGCGGATCCTAAAAAGAAAATACTAATGATGATCAAGGTCCACCAAAGCGTCCAAGTAAATGTGGTTGCAAAATTTCTTGCCGGAATTGGCGTGCCGAATAGCCCCGACACAATCACCAGCAAAAAGACGGCTACCGCAATCATTTTAATGGCCACTAAAGGCCAAGGTGTATGGGTAAACCAGTCTAATATCTGGCCTAATAAAGGTATCTTGGCCAAGCGAAGGGTTTTAGCAGCTGAGTAATTTTTATTGCTTACTAATGCGCGTATACTCAGCAGCCCTAATACAATAAACACAGGGATAGCCCACGCCCAGGGTAAACCAGGATGCATCATCGTCATGTTTGCACACCATTTCGTTGTTGATTAGCGAGCAAACGATAACGACGTTTACGATTAATGATATTAATGCTCACTAAGGTAAATAAGATCACCCCCACCGTGATACCCAGCGGTCCGACTGATAATGACTCACCAATTTGTAATGGAAAATCGATAATATAAGGCTCACCATCAGCATAAAACTCAGCAGTAACAATATAATCCCCTGCTTCCTTAAATAAAAAACCTTGCCGAAAGACATTATCATCTACCGGTTGCTTACCTAACACCTCTTGCTGATGACTAAATAGGCTATCATCACGTACTTTAAACACCACCTCACCTTGAAAAGGCGTGCCATCATCAATGCGAGAGGCATAAAGATTCACCCTGCCCGGCTCATTGGGTTTTGGAAAGGCAGGAAAGGCCATAAACGTAACAAAATAATCACCAATTTGGGTTTCTACTTGCATACTCGGTGGTGTGTTAGAGTCCGCACTCAAACTATAAGACGGCCGACCGAGTACATGGTGTGCCTCACTGAGTGGGCTTATCAAACCGAATAGAACAATGAATGCAAAAGTATGACGTATCATCGTTAATACCTTAATTGTCGAATCCGAGCACCGACACCATGTTGCATCACCGTACCTTGTGAACGTTCAACAATACGTATCGGCAAACTTGGTTCAGGACAAACTTCGACACATTGACCACAGCCCACACAAGCCTCATTAACCACAGGACGATATTGATTCCATTGTGAGAAACTAATGGCTTTATCACCTAAAGGGCAAACACTTACGCAAGCACCGCATATCCCTTTATCAACCCAGGGATAACAAGCCACTTGATCTATCTGTGCAATCCCCATATCCACTTCTTCAGTCGGTATAACAGTCAACGCTTGTGTTGGACACACTTGCATACACTTATTACACAAGATGCACGCTTTTTTGCTAGGGTCGATAAAAGGTGTATTAACTTTATTACCACCATCACGTTGATAAAATTGAATACAATCTGGTGGACAAACCTCTCCACATAAGCCACAACCGATGCAGGCAGCATTAAATGCTGCATCATCTTTTAACGCACCCGGGGGACGAAGATGATGACTTGGATCCGCACGCAATTCGGGGCTCATTAATCGCGATAACAAAAAAGGCATGCTACCGAAGGCAATCAACGCACTGGCGCGATAGATTCGTTTGATAAAATGACGTCGCTGCATAGCCATATCCTATTGTGTACCTTTTTTAGCAGTACGATAGGCATGCCCAAGGTGCCCTGGCCCTTGGAAAGCCACATCATGATAATTCACCGTAAAGCGGATCGCGTCGGTAGGACATACCGCAACGCAGGCCGTACAGTTATTACATTCCTGGCCAAAATTATCATGCATAGGATCTAAACCAAACTCACAAACCACATTGCATTTAGTACAATCATTACAAGTAGAAACGGTTCGTTTAAGGCGAAGTAGCCGGTAACGCCCTAACAAAGAATACAATGCCCCACCTGGACACAAATACCGACAAAACCCACGCCGTGCGACAAATAAGTCAAACCCAATGGTCATCAAAAAAAAGACCATTCCTACCCCAAACCCACCTTGGGCAATGGCATAATAGAGTTCTCTACCTACAATCGCAGGCGGATAGACTGCCGCTACCACGACACTACCGGTTATCGTACCTATGATTAAGCCGAGACCGAGTACCAAATATTTAAACCGACGGTCGAAGCGTTTGTCGCCACTAGGCAAACCTAAACGATGTAACCAACCGGCTAAGGTAGAATTTAATTCATACAAAAAGGTTGCTGGACAAATCCAACCACAAAAGAAACGACCGAGCAAAACACTGAGTACGATAGGTATTAGTGCCGTTAACACAAATGGCCAGTAAAATGAAAAATCAGTACTCCATTGACCCGCTAGTGCTAGCGGATCACTAAGCTTGATACCAAACAAGGTTCCTGACCATGTCGTCCCTTTTAACTGATCAAGATCATGTTCAGGATCCGTGACAAAGGGCTGGGTAACTATCTCTGCCACATCATAAACTGCTTTTTCAGTCACCGAGAGTAAGTCATAGCTATGGGATGCAACATAAGTTTGATATAAATGTAGGAAAGGAATCAAAACTAATAATAAAAAAACACACACTAGTGTTAACCAGCGTAATTTATTGAGGTGCCGCAACCAACGATAAGAATGACCACCTTCCATTTTAGCTTAGTCTCCTCGTATTCATTACCATGAACCAATACCTCAATGGTTCGGAATAATCTTGATCGCTTGTGGAATCTGTATACAGGAACGCTCACATAAGCCACACCCCACACAGTCAGATAAAACTTGCGGCTGCTCTAGCAGCCCGACCTTGATCGCTACATCTTGTAGTGGACAGGCGCGATAACAAACACCACATGTTTTCCCTTGATATGAGAGACACAACCGAAAATCGACCCGCGCCTTACCCATCTTCACATTATCGATAATGTTACTTGCTTCACGAGAAATACGCTGAAGCGCACCCGTTGGACAAACATCACCACACTTCATACACAAGATGCAGGCTTTTTCCCTTGGAATAATATACGGCGTATCCATGGACGGAATACCGTTTTCCAAGCCAAAGGAACGAATACAGGCATTAGGACATATTTCATTACACTTACCACACCGAATACAACGCGCTAAAAAGTCATCCTCACTTAACGCTCCCGGTGGACGCAAAAAGCGCAACGAAGGTTGATATCGAGCAGCCTTAACTGAACTCGGCAATGAGACTAAAGCACCGAGCCCAGTTAATGACTTGATAAATGCTCTTCTTTGCATCATGTGCTTCGCTTATCGAAAATAAGCTCAGACTTTTTCAACACGTGCAGCCAATTTCTTAAAATCCACTTGGCCTGAGACAATATCCCAAACACGACTGGAGGTCGAGTTCACAAGCCATTTATTGCGCTTAGGATCGGCACTGTCTGCTACCGAAAGATTCCAAGGGCTAAACAAATAACCACGCGGCACACTATTGCGTGCTGGTTTAACAATACTATTGGTTCCCACTTGTGCTTTTGCTAAATAAGAACCACGCCGCGTCACCAGGCGAACTTGATCACCATCTTCGATACCCAGGTCCTTAGCATCTTCAGGATGCATCTCCACGTACATTTCGGGAACTAAACGACGTGTAGTCGCACTACGATTAGATTTTGCGGTATGAAAATGTTCATATACCACACCTAAACCTAACCAATAAGGGTATTTGTCTTTCGGTATCTTGTCCCATTTTGCACCACGTAACTCTTCATCGGGTAAATCTGGTGTGAGCCCCATATCACGGGCCTGTTTTAGCAAAGGGATATTGTCAATGGTATAAACCCCTTCTTTATGGCCAAACTCCATCAGCTTCTCTGTAATCTCTTTACGCTGTGAATAATCTTGTTGGCATAGCACCATATGGACCTTGCCATCCTTAGTACGAAAATAGCCATAGGGTTTATTTTTCCATACACCTTCTTGCGACATATAACGCCGTTTAGCCCCACCATTTTTGGCAATCTCATAGGTCGGCGCCGGCCATTGAATCCCGCGGAGATCACGTAATTGTTGGTACGGACTTTTCCCATCGATCTTTTCAACTTCTAATATGCCGGTTAAATCTGTATCGGTTCCTTCACTGGCCGCGATCACATCCCGAAAAACCTCTTCGGCGTTATAAAATCCTTTTTCGTCTTTTTTCCATGGAAAAATTTTACTGCCATCCATTCCTAGTAAATCAGCTACTTCTTTGCCTTTATCAATCACCATATCCATATCGGGCAAGCATCCTGGCGGGGGCTCGGCCGCTTTCTCCACCCGATTTAAACGCCGTTCAGAACTAATATAAACACCATCTACTTCACCCCAGGTTGCCGCGGGGAAAATAACATCGGCATATAAATTATTCGGTGCGTGACGATAAATTTCTTGCACCACATTAAATGTTTTCATCAAGGCAGGCCGAATCAAATTATCCTGATCCGGTAAATCGATGTGCGTGGCATAAACAAAAAACATGGCTTTCACTTCATCTTTCAATGCTCTTTCCATCATACCAATGGCATAACCTGGGTTTTGCGACTTCATCGCTGTGATCAAATTCGCCTCAGGTACACGCCAATGTTTTGCCATATGCGCACGATGACGGGCATTGTTTAATGGCTGGTTAAATGGCAAACGCCCGGTTAATCCACCTGTAAAACGCTCGCCCATGGCATTGGGTTGCCCTGTCATGGAGAAGGGACCACAACCTGGCTTAGCCAAATTACCGGTCATGGTCAGTAAGTTAACAATAGAAATAATATTATGTTGGCCGTGAATGTGTTGGTTATAACCAATTCCCCACATAATAATCACACCGCCATAACCTTCATCCTTTTGCTTGCCTTTACTTCTGGCCAAACGCTTACGGGTTGCGTCTGCAAACATCCCTGCGACACGGCGAATTAATGCCGGTGACACATCATGGTTAACCCCGCCCATACGGTCTTGCACTTGTTCTGGGCTATAATCTTTTAAAATCCCTTTGGTATATTCTTTCCAGCCTGAGGTATAGTTACGCATAAAGTCCCAGTCAATCACGTCTTTATGATCTTTTAACAACACATGGGCAATCGCATTTAAGAAACTAATATCACCGTTTAGAATCGGCACATGGACAGAGTTATCCGGGTTAATATCCTCGTACCCTTTTGCGGTACCGGTATAGCGAGGATCCACTACCACCGTTGGGATATCTTTTTTCTTTTTATGGTCGGCTGCGCGCCAAAAAATAATAGGATGGGCTTCTCGTGCATTATGCCCAAAGTGCATAATCATATCGGCTAACTCGATATCCTCATAAGCCAATGGGGGTGTATCCGAACCTAATGTCTTAAAGTAACCGGTTACCGCGGAGGTCATACACATACGTGCATTGGCCTCAATGGTATTTGAGCCTAATACACCTTTCATAAACAGATTTTCTAAATACTGCCCTTCCATGGTTAACTGTCCTGAACCATACAGCCCAATAGAGTTACCGGTATATTTCTTTGCCAAGTGCGCTAGCTTATGCGCCACCATATCCGAGGCTTGCTTATAAGGTACACGGACAAAATGCTCTTCATCAAAAGAGCCTTTTGTTTTACTGATATACTCTAAATCACCATGGTTAGGTTTATTCCATTCTTCCCACACATCTTTACGCACATAAGAGTCGCCTTCCATGCGATCCACATAGATAGGCTCTGCTGCTGTTAAACCTTTGATACATTGCAGACCGTAGTTGGTAGGGTGATCTTTATCTGGTCGCATCGACACAATCTTGCCATTCTCCGCTTGAATAATCGTGCCACACCCAACACCACAGTACGGACACTGTGCAATGGCAGTTTTCCTATCTATTTTTTTATTACTTTTAGGGGCAGCTTCAAGCTCAGGGTTTTGACTCACAAATAAGCTCGCACCTGCAGCTGAGCTGGCAATAAAACTACTCCCCTTAAGAAAATCACGTCGTGTCATTTTAAATCGTTTCATTGCTATTCTCCTTTAATCCTTAGACGGCACTGTGCGCAAATAAGAAATAATGTCATCGATCTCTTGATCAGATAGATCTGCCATAGCATCTGAACCCTGAAAACCCAACATACGCGTATTCGATCTACCTTCTTTGATCGTTACGCGAATAAAACCATCAGTTGCTTTATTTAAAAAACCTATCTTGCCAATTGCTGTTCCTGTTCCACCGGCTTCATATCCATCTCCACCTTCACCATGGCACGTTGCACAAATCTGTTTAAACCATAATTCTCCCAAGCGGGGATCACCATGCGCCTCAGGTTGCGCATCCACCTGTGCTGTACGATCAGCTAATTGAGCGTGTGAACGTAAATAAGCGGTAATGGCTTTAATTTTCTCATCGCCTAGATGTATAAACGGTGGCATGCCAGTACCCGGACGACCATCGCGTATCGTGCCAAATATAAACGACACAGAAGCCACACTTAAAAACTCTTTATTGGTTAATGACGGTGCAAAACCAGGCTTGCCAATGGCATCTGCTTGATGGCAAAAAACACAATTTTGCTCATAAAGATCTTTACCTACAGCGGCTAAACTAGAATCGATAACAGGTGGGACTTCAAGCTTATTCGAATGTGTTGGCGGTGTTACTGACTCCGCCTTTTGTCTATCACTACAACTTACTATCAAACATGTCGATAACGCTAACACAACTACCGTGACTCTTCTTATCATAATCACATCCTCGGTGTTAATTGTAGAGTTCGGTAGTAAAGTATCTTATAAAAAATAAACAGACATTGATGTATATCAAGTACACCATTACAGGTATGCTAAGCACATGAATTCACTAACAATTAAAAAAAGAGAAAAGTGTCATATAAGCGCTATTTGGCTTTTATTAAGACCTCAAAAACACTTTATAAAAAAATTATACGCTAGGCGAAAAAAAACTATGCCTTCTGTTTTTAATACTATTGATGAAAACACGTTATATTTCATTATATAAACGCTATCACCTTCACATCACAAAGGCCGCAGAGACTATACATTAGCGCTTACTTATATACTTACAACAAGTACATACATCTATCCGTATACAAAAAACCAGTACTCATTAATATTAGAGCTAACCGAGAACCGATCATTCAGGATAAAAATCACAGGTGAAAACAAATCACCGCCACATCGCTACTATTTATCACAATGTATAATGAACGCTAGTTAATCCGATTGTTGCAATCACTAACAACAAATTAAATACACTTAACTAAACTCGTTACATTCCAAAAAAGCCTCCATACTATTTCCACCTACCTACCGAAGAGATTACCCTATAAGAAAGTTAATTATAAAAACCAACTCTGTGTTCGAGTGATAAACATTGTGTATATTACTATATGGTTACCGCTAGCATTTGACATCACCATGCATAGCAACATATCCTTTTAGCTAAGCACTTACTTTATACATATCAGAAAAAAGGGAAAACAATGGCAACCGGATCATGCGCTTGTGGAAGT
>CAZPAE010000104.1:0-7753 GCA_964584455.1 uncultured Thioalkalispiraceae bacterium | reverse complement strand
ATATATAATATTACGTAAACGTAAGATATTGTCTTTAATTCAATACTACGGAAATATAGCCCACCAAAAGGAATAATAACAAAGGAGATGTCACGCGCCTGTATTTCCGCTTTATTTAGCGCAAAAAGGATATGCTCATGGCGGCCAAACAGAAAAAAATAGTTAATCAATGGAAAATAGGTGATGTTGCCCATCAACTGGATACAACAACTCGGAGTTTACGCTTCTATGAAGAAGAAGGATTAATTAAAACCTCTCGTAGTAATAAAGGAACACGCTTATACAATGATGAAGACATTAAGCGCTTTGACGCTATTATCAGCCTCACCCGTATTGGCATATCATTACAGGAAATAAAACGTTTAGCTTGTGTAAGAAATAAAAGTAAAACAGGCAATGAATCAAGCCATAAAGTTGCCGCCCAGCTCAGTGAATTACTTGAGAATGTAGAACAGAAGATACACGAATATGTAGAAATGAAAAACCAAATCAAACGGGCTAAAACCATCGTCCAGAAATGTTTTGGCTGTCGGAAACGACCTACCCGAAACGCTTGCGATTCATGCCCTGTCGGTAAACAGTTGGAAAAAGCACAACTCCTTTACCTTATTTGGGACCAGGCTTAACTATTTAAGACTTAGTATAGAGATAGATGACGACACCATTAGTAAAAATCCCTGTCACTTATAAACACCGATGGGACGACGATTTTGGGGCACGAGGCTGGAAACTAGATTGCTCTATTCAAGAACCCTCGGTTATTGCGGCAACAGCAGAAGCAGGACAAAATATTCCAACATCCGTATTAATACACGACATGCTCGATCACCATTTATGTGGGGTCGACATCGGCGGACATCGTAATGAAGCCATTGCACTTATCCAGCTTGCAATCCGAACCGGTGCTGATCCTCGCTTAGATTATGCACAAATTGTCGAAGAAGATTTAATGCATGATCATATCAACGGCGAACCGATGGCCTCCTTCTTACCAGAGGATCTCCTCGAACTCATCCCATCTACACTTGAGTCACCGAACAAATCAATTTCTTTATTAAGAGAATCACTAGGTGACGAGGTATTACGAAAAAGATTAATTGAGCACTTTTTCAATTTAGGCCAAGCCGCAAAACAACAAGCCGAATCCGCTTTTCGAAGCACGGGCTTAGATTATACTCAGCGAACAGAAATGGGGCTTTGTTTACAAAAAGTATTACAGTATGCTGATAAGGTTGTAAAAGAGACAAATACCCAGGTAACCCATGGCATATTTTGGATCAACCAGTGTCAGTGCGGAGTAGAGCTTGATCAAGCCCCTTTCTTCCACACACAGTCACAATATGCATCTTAAACTATTAATTAAAAATAGTAACGCAACTGTAATTGTACATAATCATCTTTTTCGAAAGCCGCGAAACTAGAACCCGATTCAGGATGGTTGAATAATCTTACCCGCAACTCACCTTTTATATGGTCTGTAAAACGCCGCTCAGCTTCAATATTTACAAATCGGTCATCGCCTGATGAGTCTACGGTGATGCCAGCTAATAACTCTGTGTCTTGGGTATCGTTAAATGCTAAACGGGCACCAACAAAAATATCGTGATCAAATGTCGACGGTGCAGCAGTAGCATCACGACCATCATAATGATATTCCAATAATAAACCTAAATCTTTATCACTCTGCATAATTTGATATAGCGTATATTCAAAGCCCGCGGAGACAGCTGAGAATGTATTACCCTGCCCTTCTCGTGCCATTGCCTCTAATTTCCATAACCAAGCATCACTGGTATATTGCAGGTCCATACCAAATTGGTTAATAAGATCATAAACAGGTAAAAAACGGCTAGCGGTATTATTTAAGATAAAACGCGGTTCACGGCTGGTACCGTTAAAATACGATAAGCCAATATCCCAATCCCCAATAAAGTGGGTATATCGTAATGCAACATCGATATGATCATCTTTATCGCTAGACTCATAAACCGCAGCATCGGCATCAACCACAATTGCAGAGCGTAAACGCCCATCTGGTCCAGCAAATGTTCGCTCACGAAATCCCGGTAAGATAAAAATACTCACGGTACCCCAATCGTTGAGATGAGTATAGTTCAACATCGGTTGACCTAATTTATCTTCACCATCAATATCTTCAACCAGATCAATCTGATTAATAATATCCACTAAATGGCGTGACTCTATCACTCCCCAGAATATACGATTTACCCCGGCAAGTAGTTCCCAGTCGGAAGCCACCCAGCGCCAATGTAACTCACGCACATCAAAATGAGAGCGTTCCTCATCGATACTATCGTCTCGATAGAAGGGAATAAAGGTAACCGTACTGTTCTCGCTTTTATACCTTAGCTCAGGCTGAAAAACCGCAGATAACTGCGTGTCATCACTTTGCCCGGTATATTGCGGTGACTCAGTAAACACACGAACCTCGGCACCAATATAGCCCGATGTACTTAATTCACCGGCCAATGCCGAGCTCATTGAAACCAGAGCTAAACTAATTGTAGCAACCCTACGATTCAACATAACCATCACCACAACTTAGCGAATACGCTTGAGCACAGCTTTATTAAAGTCGTTATTCTTTAGGCCTGTTTTAAACTGATAATCAGAGTAAATTAAATCTGTTGCTTTTTTAGTTTGATGGTTGACCATACTCAGTTGCTTAGCACGCCAAAATTTATCGTTATACAACTGGAAGTCGGATAATGTTAATGTTTTTAATAAATCGCCGCGACGATCATAAAAATCGACCTTACGTACTTGATAATACTTTTGGTCTATCCAAGAAATCTGCTTAGTATAACCCGAGTGCTTATAACGGGGATAACGCTCAACTACATCACATTGAATATCACCACAAGCTTCTGTGCCAATATACTTATAAGTAAACTTATTTAATTCCAGCGAGGTAAAGTCTTCAAACGCAAACTCACTACCTACAAAAGGACCTGATTTATTAGCTGAAGAAATACGCTTTGTCCGCTTTAATGCGGGCAAATAAAGCCACTGATCATCTGAATCGAGTATTTTTGCATATGATAGTAATGCGGTGCCATTAATATCTGCAGGGCTGGAAAAAACGATTAAGCTTTTATCACCCACTTGCTCATTTTCTTTTTCCAATGTTTTCAGCGCTAAATGACGCACCGTTTCTTGCCCTGCAGCGTTACGCAAGACCATTTTCATTTTTACCACACTATCGGAAAAACCAATATCAGTACGATCACTACGTGCAGCAATATCAAACCCTTTTTGGTCGCCCTGCTCGGCAAAGGCAGTGCCTGTAATGGCAAAGTAAATAATAGATATGCTACTAAGCAACTTGGCGGATGTTTTCAGGTACTTCATTTTTTTCCTCCTGTTCCGGCTTTTCTCCAATTAACAATAAGGCCGGTAATAATAAAAAGTCGACCACTAAAGCAAGAATAATGGCAATGGCTGTTAATAATCCCATTTGTGCATTGACCATAAAGGTTGAGGCCGCTAATACACCAAAACCAATCGATAATATAACCGTCGTCATCACAATCGCTGTGCCTACCACACTAAATGCATAGCGAATAGAATCTGAACGAGATAGACCTTTTTCCCGCCTTGCGCGTAGATATTTGGCAAGAAAATGTACTGTGTCATCAACAACAATCCCAAGCGATGTCGCTGTTACCGTTGCCGCAGCCATCCCTACTTGCCCGACTAATAATGCCCACACACCAAACGTTGCTAATATGGGTACTAAGTTAGGGATTAAGCTCAGTACACCTAAACCGAAAGATCGCAATGTTATCATAAGAATCACTGCAATCATCATAACGGCAAGCAAGTTTCCTTTTAACATACTCTCAATATTTCGTTGGGAAATATAAGAAAACATAACGGTTGCCCCCGTTGGCGTTGCCTGCATCTTCGGTTGCACATTATTTCCCAGCCATTGCTTTGAGCGCGCCAAGAACTGTCGAATTTCTACCGTAGAAATTTCTCTTAACGTAACACTAATCCGTGTAGCAGATTTATCAATGTTAATGCGGTCATTGAGGTCTAAACCATAAGGCAAAGAAATTTCATACAAAAATAGATATTGTGCCGCCAAATCGCGCTGCTCAGGAATGCGGTAATATTCCTGTTGGTCAGCATGCATATTTTTGTTTAAGCGCTTAATAATGTCACTGTAACTATAAACATGCATCACTTCAGGCTGTTGCCGTAACCAGCCTGTAAAATCTTGCAGACTATTTAAATAAGCTGGCTCACTAATTTGCCCTTCACCGCCTGATGGCATGGAGTATTCAATAATATAAATGCCCGTTAAATTTTGCTCGGCAAATAAAGCATGATTACGAAACTCAATACTTTCATCAAAGTAGCGTACAAACTGATCATTAAGATTAATTTTGGGTACTAAGCTAATGAGTATGATCGATATCAAACCTGATATCACTAAGACTGGCTTGCGCTTGGCAATAACAAACTCGCCGAGACGTTCCATCCGCTTTTGTGCGAAAGGAATGATGCCACCTTTTTTAGGTGCCTTGACAGGTAGCAAGGATAACGTCGCTGGTAAGAATAACAAGGAAAATAACCAGGCGGCTGCAATCCCGGCTGCGGTGATATTACCTAAATGCCAGAACGGTGGTGCATCAGAAAAGTTTAAGCTTAAGAAACCAACGATAGTGGTTAAACTGGTAATAGATACTGGCATGAAGTTAATGCGAATACTTTCTTTTAGCGCGTCTAACTTGTCATGCCCTTCACGCATTAGCCCCAGCATACTCACCAGAATGTGAATACTATCAGCAATGGCCAAGGTTAATATAATGGTTGGTGCAGTGACAGATATGGGCGTCAACTTGGTTTGCATATGTCCGGCTAAACCCATGGCAACTAATGTGGATAGACCAATCACCAATACCGTTACAAACGTTGCACTCACACTGCGCAATGTAATGGCAAGCATAAGTATAAGGATCAAATACATTAGCGGTGTCAGTGTCGCAGCATCAGATTGGCCTGCTTCACCAAACGCATTATTCAGCATTGATACCCCGGATAGCACAATAGTCAGATCGGGATACTTCGCTTGTAATTGCGCCACTAAATCCCGCGCAACCGCGACTGCCTCAGGTACTTCAGTAATGGCTTTTCCGGGATATTGAATGGTGACATTGATGCCTGTGGTATCAGCATCGGGGGAGATTAAATTACCGCGTAGTAATGGCTCCGCCAGTGCCACAGCACGCCGCTCATCAAACTTCTGGGCCGAATAATCTTTGCCGTCCTGAATCAAGTCCTCGACGGTAAGCTCATCACCATTGGCCCAGGTATGTTGAAAATTGCTGATGGAGTCGACCCGAATGGCATACGGAATTTTCCAGGATTCGGCGGTTAGCCACTCAATGGCTTCCGCCATTTGCGGAGTGAAAACCTTGCGTTCCTTAGGTTGAATAACAAATAAGATATTATCGTTTTTGGTATAGGTCTTTTGAAAATCTTCAAATGCCACCAGCTCTGGATTTTCGTTGCTAAAAAATACCCGATAATCGGTGGAAAAAGCGAGGTACTGGCCTCCACTGGCCGCTAAGCCTGCCAGCACCAATACCCCTACAATCACCCATAGTCGGAAACGAATAACTGTCTCAGCGTATGCTCGTACCCAACGCTCAAATCGTTGTCCCATTTTCCTTCCCTCTCCATAAACTTATAGATCAATTAGTTAGATGTCATAGCTTGAAAATATCATTCAGACCAACTAGTCTGTTTGTAGAGGATAGTACAGACCGGTAGGTCTGTCTATAATACAAAACCATTTTTTTAGTCATACTGTCTAATCTGGAGACGATCATGAATACGGTGCGAAACCCAGACCAAACCCGCTTGCGGCTAATTGAGGCGGCGTTTGATGAGATCTATGCCAACGGCTACCAAGGCATGCGCATCGATGACATATTAAATGGAACTGGGCTAAAAAAAGGTGCGTTATATCACCACTTTGCTGGCAAAACTGAATTAGCTTATGCGGTACTCGATGAACTCATAGAAAAAGAAATCGAACAAATGTGGATTGAACCACTGAAACAATTTGAGGACCCTATCGAAGGTATTCGACAAATGATTATCGAAGCCCGCGACCACCCTAAACAAGATTATGTGAAATGCGGTTGCCCTTTGAATAACCTGGCTCAAGAAATGTCACCCATTGATGAAGCTTTCCGAATTAAAATCCAACGTTTATTCCAACTCTGGATAGATACCTTTGCCAATAAACTCAAACAAGGCCAACAAAATGGCACTGTCGCAAAAGACATTGATGCATTATCAGCGGCGACTTTTATTGTCGCCTCATTAGAGGGCACCATGAGTTTGATCAAAGCCTCACAAGACCCAGCAACACTTGATCACTGTTGGTTTGGTATCGAACGCTTTTTATACAGTTTAAGACCAAGTTAAACTTGAGAGAATCGATTTGATTTTTTGATTTAATCTTTCATACTTGGTAGTGAGTGTTCAACGAATGTGGTTAACATCTATGTATTCACGTTTAGACAACATTCCAGTCTATGAAACGCGCGCATTGCACATCCGCGCCGCAGACTATAACTTGGTAAAAATCGCCTTAAAGCGTCTTACCAACCCCATCCGCTTTGCAATACCGCAATTACGTACATTGGATTTTTTACTGGAAGACGAGTTATGGGTGATTGTGGATCGCTCGTTAAATGATATTCCTGTCATTGCTTGGTTACAATTCGAAGACCAACAACGCAGCACATTACATGAACCGATTATTTGCCAACAACGTATCTATCATGCTCACGCCATGATTATTGTTGATAAAGCATTTGAAGCATTACATCTTATTCTTGGAGAAAAACTTACCGCGCTCGACGACCTGCCTGAGAGTAATAAAGTGACCCAACTACGGGCATAATGAGATATTTAACTTGTTATTAATCTATCGACAAGCCGCATAGTCTTGGCGTAGCTTAATCATTTGCATTGCCCAAATAGCTTGCTGTACACCTCTTTCAGAAGACATTTCCCACCAGCGAATCGCTTCACAGTAACTTTTTTGACGGCCTTCACCATTAGCATACAAAGTACCTAGATTATATTGCGCCATACCATCGCCTTGCATGGCGGCCATGTGCCACCATTTCTCTGCCATGGCAATGTTCTTCTTAATCCCATGCACGCCCATGGCATACACAATACCTAGGTTATATTGTGAATCGGCGTTACCACCGTTTGCGGCTTTTTGCCACCAATCAATCGCTTGATGTATATCAAGATCAACGCCATCACCATTAGCATAGGCCACTGCTAAATTGTGTTGAGCATGTAAGTGACCCGCTTGTGCGGCATGCTGATACCACTTTACGGCTAGCTGCGCATCACGTGGTACACCCATTGCGGTATCGTAGACCATGCCCATTTTATAAGCCGCATCAATATCACCTTGTTTGGCAAGGTCTAACCATAGCCGACGCACTAGATGATATTCGTTATTATGAAACGCTTGCTTAGCTTTATGGGTTTGCTGTTCAAACCATTGACGTTGGTAGCCAGCATGTTGAAGTTGTGATGTATTATGTACCGCGGGCTCGATATTCAAAGCCGATAAGGCATGGGCACTTGGACTATGTGTTAGGGCAATGGCAATAAGAACTAAGCCCAAGGCGATAACGCTAATCCATCCAATGATACGTTGCCGCTCTAGTTTTAACGTTTTAACCCG
>CAZPAE010000103.1:293-7793 GCA_964584455.1 uncultured Thioalkalispiraceae bacterium | reverse complement strand
ATCAGCGTGAAGGTCGTTGGCAGATTATGATTCACGGTGAATCTTATAAGCCTATCGTGGCAGAAGCTGCCAAGAAATCGGCTGATAAAGTATTCAACCGTATTTGTGTTACTCATCTATTAATGGATGAATCTAAGCAAAATCGTGTTGCTGGCGCAGTGGGTTTCAACGTCCGTACCGGTAACTACCACGTATTCAAATCCAAAGCGGTTATCGTTGGTGCTGGTGGTGCGTCGAACATCTACAAGCCTCGCTCAGTAGGTGAAGGTGCCGGTCGTGTTTGGTATGCACCATGGTCATCAGGTTCAGCCTATGGCTTATTAATTGGTGCCGGTGCCAAAATGACCCAGATGGAAAACCGTATCGTACTAGCACGTTTCAAAGACGGTTACGGCCCAGTGGGTGCTTACTTCCTCCACCTTAAAACCTATACACAAAATGGTTTGGGTGAAGAATATGAATCAAAATGGTTCCCTGCGTTACAGGAAATGGTTGGTAAGGAATATTTAGACGTTGAAGCTTCTCACAGAACACATCGTCCTATCCCTACCTGTTTGCGTAACCACGCCTTCATTAGTGAAGTGAATGCAGGCCGCGGTCCTATTCACATGGTGACCATGGAAGCTTTCCAAGATCCACACCTTGAAGAAATTGGTTGGCATAACTTCTTAGGTATGACCGTAGGTCAAGCGGTACTTTGGGCCGCCACCGATGTGGATCCAAAGTACGAAAACCCTGAATTAACCACTTCTGAGCCTTATGTAATGGGTTCTCATGCGACCGGTTGTGGTGCATGGTGCTCAGGTCCAGAAGATATATCTCCTGATGAGTACTTCTGGGGTTACAACCGTATGACCACCGTTGAAGGTTTATTCGGTGCCGGTGATGCCGTAGGTGGTACACCACACGCGTTCTCTTCTGGTTCTTTCACCGAAGGTCGTCTCGCTGCAAAAGCTGCATGTAAATACATTGACGATGGTAAAGCAGAAGGCATTGTGGTTTCTCAAAAGCAAATTGACGATCGCAAACAAGAGATCTTCAAGCCGATGGAACACTACCGTGTGTATCGCAACGAAATTACCGCCGGTTCAGTTAACCCTAACTACATCAACCCACGTCAAGGCCTTGATCGCCTGCAGAAGTTGATGGATGAGTACTGTGGTGGTGTAACCGTTAACTATATGACCAACGAAAAACTACTGCACATTGGTCTTAAGAAACTCAGACTATTAGAAGAGGATCTTGAGAAAATTGCAGCAGAAGATATCCACGAGTTACTACGGGCATGGGAATTGAAGCATCGCCACCTTACCTCAGAAGCGGTTATGCAGCATACCTTGTTCCGGAAGGAAACCCGTTGGCCTGGTTACTACTATCGTGGTGACGCCATGAAATTGGACGACGACAACTGGCACGTATTGACCGTTTCTCGTCGCGACCCAAATAGTGGTGAATACACTATGGAAAAAGCACCTTGTTACCATCTGGTAGGTGAGAACGAATAGTAGTAAAATATTTAACCAGCAAGAGCATAGCGCCAGCAATCCCTTGTTTAGGGGTTGCTGGTGTTTTCATCTAGATGGGAACAAATCAACGCTATTTTATTGATTTTTATATACTTTAGTTAATTAAACCTGATAACGCGCAGTAATAGATAATATGAATACGACAACCGAACAAGCACCCACCAATACCCAGGATCAGCCGAATATCATTAATAAGGCCGAAGAAGAAATCTTGGAAATCGCGCATCCTATGTGGGATGACCTCATCAAATACTCCAATAAGGGCCAGTACGGTAAATTTGTCCGCAACTTCTCTTATAATTTGCTGTTTGGTCTTAACGAAGTGGAAGTGGGAAAACAGTTTGCTAAAAGCGAGTTGACCCGCAATCTGTCAACTGAATATGATTATCTCGGGCTGATTCGTCGTGGTGAACATGTGACTGTTCTATACCGCGTGCGCAGTACAAAGAAAGAAGGCGAATGGTTAGGACGGTTAGTTTTAGGCTATGAGCAAGGCGAGGTTAAAATTTTTGGTGCCTCTGTTTTCTAAGCCATATCAGATATCGATCGCAAATATCCTTAACTAAATTTTAGATAAACTACAGACCTTTTAAAGCATGACCAAGCCAAGCAAACAAGTCGTAACACAAAATAAGTATGTCGAACTGATGTACAAAGTCATCGATCAAAAATCCGGTGCTGTGTTGACCCAAGTTGAATTCCCCTTAGGCTATGTGCATGGTGTTAATGAAGTATTAGCCCCTACAGTTACCGCAGAACTAGAAGGTAAAGCAGTAGGGGAAATTATCGAAGTCCCTATCGATTGCAATGAATTATATGGTCCTCGGGATGAATCTTTAGTCATTACCGATCACATCGAAAATGTACCTAAGGAATATCGTGAAGTAGGTACGGCGATTTTAATGGAAAATGACCAAGGCCAAACAAAAAGTTTCCTCGTCACGAGAATCGATGCAAAAAGTATTACCATCGACGGTAATAATCCACTGTGCGGCCGCCAAGTGATTTTTAAACTAGAGATCACCACTGTACGTGACGCTACAGAAGAAGAAGTCGAGTTTGGCGGTAAAATCGAAGAAGGCCCTAACGTGAGTGGTTACATCAACAAGCCACTATAGCAATAACATAAATAATAAAGCGTATTTAGCTATGTAAAATGGTGTAGCATTTTATATAGCCATTCACCGCACCTTTTCTCTCAATAATTAATCTCTCCGTTCCTATCTTATAGGCCGCACCATTGTTGTGCAGGTAATTTTGTGCGCACACTGTGATGTTATCAATAACCTTCTATACTTAAATGAAGTGACTCCCATCCTATATGGCATTCATGTGACAAAATTTTCGAGTAGTGTATAAATGATTCACGCTTATTCAAAAAGATTGCTTTCCCCCTATCTTGGGCAGGTACAAATCATTGAAACAAGTCGAGCAAGAGCATTAACACTGGATGGTAAAATGTGGGAAATCCAGTTCATCCGATCCTCAGCAGATAACGATCAAAACCACGATAGTTCGACACCTAATAATAGCTATATTCGAGTGGCATCAATCGAAGACTCAGAAATTAAACGTCTTACATTGCCTTCGTTTCTCGAAGAACAGGGGATTGATGACAGAATACTAGAGCTTTCAGAGTTTATTAAAGGTGTAGAGCTCCCATTACCTGCTGCCGATCATTATGAATACTGGCTACTGGATTATAAAGATGAATCGCCATTGGCACTGATTTATTCTTGTGTCAAAGCAGAAGAAATGCCGATGTATCCATCGCGACCTGAATGGACAGCACTATCGGCAGCGAGAATGGAAGTGAAGAAAACCCCTGATGAGCAAGCCTATTATGTACCTCCAGTAAATTATCGGTTAGAGCAGTTAGTGACCGAACGTGCGGGTAAGCGCCCACGCGCAGCATGGATAAAACGACGTGCCAGTGAAACGCAAGACTTTCCGCCTTGCTTAGTCTCTGAGCTTTGGGAAGAAGAAGAACATCATCAACTTTGCCAACGTTACATTCAACGCCAAGCGCCACGGTTATTAATGTTACATCAATTGGAGCATGCTGATCGTCTCAGGCTTGAGATTGCCGCAAAGGAAAATGCCTTAGAAGTGGAACGCTTCTACCCATTATATCCAGAGGTAGTTGATGAACAACAAATGTCGGCTATTCGCGTAGAAGCTCGTATGCGTCGGGCAGTACAGCCTAATTAATTCAATAAGCTTATTACCATACCGTGCGATGAGATCAGTATTGAGATTGAATAGTGATTGGTTAATTAATTTTAAATTGACTCACAAGCGACTGTAAATTAACGGCCAATGTAGATAGTTCGTTACTGGCTTGAGTGCTTTGTGCGGCACTCGATGCAGTTTGTTCAGCAAGCTGGTTAGTTTTAATGATACTTTGGTTCATGGTTTCTGCAGTAGTGCTTTGTTCATCAGCAGCACTGGCAATTTGCGTATTCATTTCGTTAATCGTAGCAACTGCACGTGTAATGGCGCTCAAAGCTTCACTGGCTTGATTGGTTTGTTCAACGCCCACTTTCGCTTTTTCTTGTCCTGATTCCATTACCGTTACCGCGTTTTGTGCGCCAGACTGTAACTTATCTATCATGGCTTCAATTTCTTGGGTGGATTCTTGGGTACGACCAGCAAGGGTTCGTACTTCGTCGGCTACCACAGCAAAACCACGACCTTGTTCACCGGCACGTGCCGCCTCGATTGCCGCATTCAGGGCAAGCAAGTTAGTTTGTTCAGCGATACCTTTGATCACATCTAATACGGTACCAATTTCATCACTGTCTTTGGCCAGCTGTTGTATCACCGATGCGGCATTTTCCACTTCATGAGCCAGTTGCTCAATCGAGCTAGAAGCTTGTTGGACAATGGCATTACCTGCATTGGCTTCGTTATCTGCACTATTCGCTGCACCTGATGCATCACCGGCATTACGCGCGACTTCTTGTACTGTTGCGGCCATTTCATTCATGGCGGTGGCAACTTGTTCTGTTTCCACCCGTTGCTGTTCTAGGTTAGAAGCACTTTCTTTGGAAATAACAGAAACTTGTTCAGAGGCGGCGGCTAATTGTCCTGTGGCACTGATAATTTGTTGTACCAACGCTTCAAATTTTTCTGCCATGGCATTAAAGTCGGTGGCGATTTGTTGCGTCTCATCATTGCCGGCTAATTCTAAGCGCGTGTTCAGGTCACCATCGGCCATATTTTGTGTAGCATCCACAACACGGTTTAGATTTTCCATAATGGAATAATACAAGCCAGCACATAGATAAGATAATGCTAATAAGACAATCAGCACGATACTGACTTCAATGATTTGAATTTTAATATCTGTCGCAATACGCTCATCTAAAATATGCATGAACTCAGGTGCAATTGCGTCATATAATGTATATGAACTTTCGATAGCAGTGGTCGCTGTATCAAATATTTTTTGGCTGGAAATGGTAATTTGATCAGGTTCCAGTAGCTCCTTTTTCAATAACTGTTCAATGTTAGCGATAGCCGCATTGTTATTATCGATAAGTGTACCAATATTTTTTTGTATCTCTGGCGCCTCAGTTACGGCAGCAGCAAGACCAGACTCTAATTGCTTAGCATAGGTATCAATATTGTTGAGTAAGACCGATAGTCTGACAAATGTTTCCTGGGTAAAGGCTTGTTGTGCCGCAATACTTGAACCTAAAGTGCGGGCTTGGCCCATACTTTCAATCACATTGGGTAGGCTTGTGGTGATTGCTGCACCCATATAATAGGTATCAAGTTTGGGATCGAGAGTAATACCAGAGTTGTCTGCGATAGTTGTCATTAGTGCTAACAGCTGATTAACCAGTTGTGTGTGTTCCTTGACTGCCGCATTGGCCGGTTTGTTTAGCGAAGTGGCTTTGATTTGCTCCCACTTTGAGACTAATTCATCAGTCGTACCTGTAAGCGATAATTCAGTACCCAACTTCTTCTCAGTTGCGCGTAATTGTACAAAGGCATTGTCAACTACTTGGCGGGTTTCCATGATGCGAGGCTTGAATTCAGTGGCGCCATTTAAATAGGCCCCGGTCATACCGCGATGTTTCTGAATGTGTTGTAAGGGTGCCCGGACCGATTGTAAATATTCGATGCCGTGTTCTTCTTGGGTTAGAAAGTCGATTTCGTTAGAAAGTAAGCGAATCATGTTATAGCTAAGAATGACCAGTGGAATCATCACAACGACAAAAATGATGCCGAATTTTACTGGGAAGCGCAGGTTTCCCATGAGGAGTGAAGCCGGGGCGAATAAACCTTTCATATCGATATCCTGAGTAGGGCCGAAATAAGTAATAGCTTACATACTTAATATATTGCTATAACAGTTACCTCTAATATCGAAACGAATGCCAAAAACTTGAGCATTATTAAGGGTGTAGAAAATTTAAGGGAATGATTGGTTGTAAATTAATCTAAAAAAGGCCACGCGAAGTTAAAACACCATCATTTAGGATGGTTTTATGCCTCTTGAGACAACAATTCGCTGGGTAAATTTAGTACAAAATAGAATGTGGCTCCCTCGCCAGGGACCGATTCAGCCCAGATTTTGCCGTGATGACGTTCGATGATACGTTGAACGCTGGCCAAGCCAATGCCGGTACCAGGGTATTCTTCTTGGGAGTGGAGTCGATGAAAGGCGGTAAAAATTTTCGTGGCCATGGCCATTTCAAAGCCAATGCCATTATCTTGAACAAATAGAATAGTCTGCCCGTTTTGAATCTGACTTCCAAAGTGTATCTCTATGGGGTTTTTACCGGTATGAAACTTACACGCATTATCGAATAAATTCTGCAATACAATGCGTAATAAACCGTGATCGGCATTAATTGAAATACCATTTTGAATCGTAAAATGGATTTGTTTGTGTGAGTCGTTGTTCTGGATATCGTCGGCAACATCGTGAGCAATTTGGCTCACATCCACTATTTGGGTATCCATGTCATTACGAGAAATGCGATATAGCGAGAGCAAGTCATGAATAAGAGTGGTCATTTGGCGCGTGCCGTTAACAATACGCCTCAAATAATCATGTCCTACGTCATCCAGCATTTCGCCATAATCTTCGGCAAGGGCTTCACTAAAACCACTGACTGCCCGTAGTGGGGCACGTAAATCATGAGATACCGAATAACAAAACGCTTCTAAATCATTTTTTGAGGCTTCCAGTTGCTTGGTACGTTGTGTCACCAATGTTTCCAACTGTTCACGGTGGAGTTTTAATTCTTGCTCGTGATGTTTGTGTTGTGTGATATCGCTGATTAAAGCAAAAAAACCACACCATTGTTCCTTATCATCTACATAAGGAATGTATTGGGCTGAGATACTGCGTTCCTTACCATCCGCAAAGCTTAGTAGTGCCTCATAAGTGACGCGCTCTCCTGCTAAAGCCTGTGTGATATAAGGCATCATTACCGCGTAGCTAGCTTCATCTAACGTGTCCTGTAACAATTGGCCAATTAAATAATTATAAGGACGCTGGTACCACTGGGTGTAGGTTTGGTTAACATAGCGTAAGCGACCTTCTTGGTCTATTTCGGCAATCAGAACAGGCAGAGCATTAGTTAAAAGTTGTATTTGTCGTTTCTGTACTTCAAGCTCATCAATTTTCTTTTGTAATTTTCGTGACAAGCTATCGGAATAAAGTTCATCAATCGTTTGTCTCGGTTTTTGTAACTTTGTAGGGGTAGGTAGGTGACCATCAAGACTCTCCTGAATCACATCGTCAATAATGGCCAATAATTTTTCGGGTTCGGTTGGTTTAAGTACAAAACGTGATGCGCCCAGTGACATAGCTAGCTCTTCGTCACGAGCATCGGTATAGGTGGCAGTGTAAAATATCAGTGGAATGTGATTAAGTGTTTTATCTAATTTCAGTTGTCGACATAGCTCAAAACCATTCATTTCGGGCATTAATATATCAGAGATAATAATGTCA
>CAZPAE010000103.1:0-260 GCA_964584455.1 uncultured Thioalkalispiraceae bacterium | reverse complement strand
CATTTTGAGCTGTAGCAACGTTATAGCCTTTTAAACGTAAATTATCTTCAAGTAGAATACGGGAGTCTTCCGTATCTTCAGCGATCAGTATTTTCATTGTTTTCCCCTATAGCCGCTTTAATTTGAGCAATTACCGTTGCTGGGTTAATGGGTTTTTCTATATAACCATTGCAACCTGCATTTAAGAGCTTTTCTCTATCGCCTGCCATAGCCAGTGAGGTCATGGCGACGACTTTAAGCTGGGCAGTTTTACTATCCTG
>CAZPAE010000102.1:0-7794 GCA_964584455.1 uncultured Thioalkalispiraceae bacterium | reverse complement strand
AGACGAAGATATCGTACAGACCAGCATCGGTATCGAAACCGCAAAACGCTTGCGACGCGAATGGGCTGTGCGGGTGGCAGAGGGTGCCACTGATTTATCGAGCATTACCCGCCAAGCTGGCCATAAATATACCCCGTTAGCCCAACTACAACGCCTGGCTGCAACAGCCGAAGCGATTAATCCTGAGCAGGTGTATGACTTGCGGCGCACACAAATCAATATTGCCAAATATTTAAAGACACCAATTCATGTGATACAAGGTAGTACCGTGGTAACAGCGCAAGACTTTGCCGAGTTACTGGAAACCTTACATGCTATTCTGTTACGTCGTTACCGTGAACGCGTATTTGACTTTCACTATGACCCACTAGATACCACAGGCTATAATGAAAGTATTATTCGTCAAGCCATTGAAAGCATCTTAAACTTTACCCAGTTCTCAGCAGCCCAAGCGCGGGCCGGTAATTATAATAATACCGATGGTCTCCGGGTATTTTCTGATCTTTATACCCTACAATCAGACTTTGTGGATGTGGTCACTACCTATGGCCATCATGGTAGTGAAACCACCACACAAAACTTTATTGATGGTTACACCACACGTTTAGATGATCCCACCACTGGGTTAGAACCAGCCACCACCAATAATGACATGATTGGCTCAATGGCGGCACAACAAGAAATTAATACCTGGTTGAGCTTGCCCATTGGTGAGTTGCCGGAAGGTTCAGTGGTAGTAAGCATTGATGATATTCAGCCAGAAACCAACTTAGCCTTCAACGTGCCATTTAATATTACCTATCAAATTGAAAGTCGTTTATCTTCCACACGGTTGCAAGAAGATTTCTTAATTAGTGTAGAGAGTACTAGCCCGATTCCTTGGGATTTCGATTTAAGTACAGAAGATTTAACCTTAGTGGCGGATGGTGGCTTAGGTGAAGTGGTGTTAACTGTGACACCACGCTCCGGTGCCGCCAGTGCAGAGTTTGCCTTAACAGTGGTGGCAGCACGTAATGAAGCTATGGTGAATATGACTCATACTAGTCCTGTTTTCCAAATCGGTTTACCACCGGCCGGCGGCGATATCCTACAATGGGTTTCCCCAGCACTAAACGAAAGTGGTCGGGTACCGTTTACTCAGTTCATGTTCCAGTTAGGTGCGGGCCAAGTCAACTTTGAAATCGGTTTAAACAATACTTCCACCACCGGTGCCACCCAGCGCTATGAGCTAAGCTACCATGTGATTGCCCCTACCGGTGAAGAAGCATCTTGGTTACCGGCTGTCGCAGCACCAGCAACACAGGAAGTAGATGTGGCTGACGGCGCCACAGAAACACTGATTCTCACGTTAACCGGTCCTAATCCACCGGCAGCCGGTGGCGCAGGGACCATCGTATTACAAGCCACATTGTTACTTGAAGACTCATTACCACCGGCAGAAGCATCGGTGACCAACCTCGAAGTTGGCTTTGATATTTCTGCTTAATGCACCACAGGTATAAGACAGACAAGAAAATCATAAGACATATGAAGGAGAAATTATGTTAACAATACCTCCCCTCACACTGGGTAGAAGAATACTGTTGTTTCTATCCATGCTAATGCTAACCAGCACCGCCTGGGCAGATTCTGGTGCAAGTGACTTAGATGTTGTCAAAGGCAATGTACAAGGCACCATTAACGGCAGCTTTGATGCCAATGAATATATTGCCGGAGGCCCATTCAATATTTTGGATGGCTTTGGTAATACGGTAGGCACCTTTGAGATCCAAACCTATCGCAATGGTGATGGTAGTATCGAAGAAATCCAATTCTTATTTGATATCACCGATATTAGCGTGAATGCCGATGAAGACGAAATTCGCATTCGCTTTGATTCGGATCATAGCCACACCACAGTCAATGATAGCCCTGATGAAACTGACCGTACGGTACGGGTTATTCGTCAAATTAGCGGTGGCGGGACCGACCAAGTTTTAATTTCACGCATGGATACTTCCTTACCTGGTACCACAATTGAAGCATTAGATGCCGGTAATTGGACTATCAGCTCCAATGCCATGGCTTGGGAAGCGGAAGTGAAATTAGATTCTAGCGATTTGGGGTTAGGTTATATACCCAATATCTTTGGTATGCACATTCAGGTGATTCGCTCAGCATCACCGACCACCATTGATGATTCCACCGGTACTTATCCGCCTTCCATTGCTACGACCACTATTGGATCATGGGCCAACATTCGCACCCGTAACCCCATTAACTATGCCTTAGTGTTAGATCGTTCCGGTAGTATGGATGACAGTATTGATGGTACTACCAATGACTTTGAACGTTGGAATTCAGCGATTATTGCCAGTGAGATCTTCACCCAATTATTCCACGCCTTCTCTACTAGCTTTGATGATCGCATAGGTGTGTTGACCTTTACTGCGAGTTCAGCTGGGGCGAGCGGTTGTGCAGAAGATACGCCAGATGTAGCACTGACTTCCGATCCAGACTTTGATCTATTACGAAATATTATTGTGAATGATTACGTCAGCAATCAAATCGGTGATCTATTACCGGAGAATTGCACACCCATTAAAGATGCGCTGAACACCGCCTTTGATGAATCCAATGATCACGCTGGTGCAGATAATATCATTCTGTTATTAAGTGATGGTTTTCATAATGTACCATCTACTGATTACAATGAACGTGCGTATGACTTTAATGGGTCAAACCAAGCCGACTTTGAAGTCAATACCGTGGCGCTAGAGTCAGAAACCGATACCGATGCAGATACCGGCTTATTACATGACATTAGTCAGGAGTTCCAAGGCCAGTCAGCCATTTATCATGATGCTACCTCAAAAGCAGAAATGGTTGATGCCTTTGCGGATATCCTTACCGATCGTTTATATGTCAACCGCACCAGCGTAGATGGCAGCGGTCAGTTCACAGTGAATGGCGATGAGCCAAACTTATTAGTCATGCTAGTGTGGCACGGTACTATCGCCGGTGAGCGTAACTTCCGTTTAAAACCGCCATCAACAGTAGCACTCACCCCAGCCTTAGGTGATGCCACCTATACCGCGGCACAATACCAGCATCACCGTAACACCACAGCAGGGCGCGCTTATGAAGTGGCTTATTATCGGGTTAATAACCCAGAGCCAGGTACCTGGACCATTTGGCAAGAAGGTGCCGATGTCGCATTAATTGCTGACAACAATCTAGCGTTATTTGATCCCACCATCTATGCACGCTTTCACGCTAAAGGGGTAGGCGATGATATTTTATTAACCGCCTCGTTAAAAGAAGAAGGTAAGCCGATTGTGGCACCGGATGCGGCGGTGACCGTGACTGTGTCACGTCCCGATGAAGGCTTAGGCACATTTGTTTCCACAACTCAATTAAACTGTCGCTTAATTGAACCGACCTTACCGCCAGTGGATAAGGTAGTGTCCGCTATTGTGCCAGGTAACCCCGATCTAAAAACAGGGCCTTACCTAAATATGCATAAGCTAGTGAGTTTCAAACAGCCTGTGGCCAGCACCAGCGATACCCAACAAGTGATTGCAGACCAATTACCATTGCACATGGTTAAACTCAATACCTTATTCGATAGTTGCGGTAAGACCGGCTTTAACCGCTCCAATAATGTATTACAACTATATGATGATGGTACCCATGGTGATGCGGTGGCCAATGATGGTATCCACTCTTTGCGTTATGCCAATGCTAACAAGGAAGGGACTTATATTTTTGATTTTGATGCTAATGGTAAAGCACCGTCCGGTAGTGAGTTCTCACGGATTCGTAAATTCTCTTATCACAAGTCAGTTAATGTGTTTACCTTAACCACCCTGGTAGGAGAACGTGTGTTATTCAATAATGATAATATCATTACCAAAGAATACTATGTCATCCCACAAGACAAAGCCGGTGAGTATCTCGGGCCAGGACATGTATCTGATATTGCTTTCCATATAGCCGGTGCGGAGCCGATTGGCAAAGTGAATGATTATGCCAATGGGATCTACACTCAAATTGTGCAGTACGATCCAAAACAAGGTGAGCCGAAAGTAATACCCGTAGTACAAGGGCAACCTGTCGTGGGAAAGGGCGGTGACTGCCAGTATCCATTATGGCTTTGGATAATGATACTCGGTGGTATCTTCCTTATCTTCTTATTATTGTTATGCTGTTTAACCCGTCGTCGCTAAGCGAAGGGTAAATTATGTTGACCGAAGCATTTTATCAACATCTTGCGAGCCTGATACGCAGTGAAGCACAAGGAGAGGCTTCACTGTATCTGGCAGTGGGAACCGGGCAAGCCAGTTGGGATACCTTACCGCCACAACTAGAGCGGCAACGTTTACGCTTTAATAGTGAGCTCGCCCGTTTAGCCGTCGACACAACACAAGCGGTTTATGTAACCGAAGCCGGTGAAGTCAGTCGCGACCCGACATCGCGGGTGCGTGTGCAAGTAAACTTTGCAGCAGACCAAGCTATTGGCTCCATACGCGAAACAGGCTTGTTTGGTGTCGATGCCACTGATGAGCTAGGTTCAGGGCAGTTACTATCCTACTTTGCCCACCCTCGAATTGATAAAACCGAAGAAATGGAGTTAGAACGACAAGTCACGCTGGAGCTATTCCCAAGTCGGTATCGCTTAGCCGGGCACTTAACACGCTATTTGGGTAATGCCGTGACAGGAGAACTACATGACTTAGAAAATGAAACCGGAGCATGTCAAATCGCAGAGATACGATTAGATCGACGCCATTACTTTGATACCGTCGAGCAAGCCGTGGCGATGGGCTATGATTTTTGTGCGTTTTGTTTTGGTCGAGAACGCTCACGACGGTAGTCAGACATGTTAGCGCAACGGTCAGAGAGCTATTTTTCCCCGTTATTGCGCACGAACGTTTCCATCCCTGGATTCGTCGCAATGACCTACTTTTTCTTGTCATTGCGAGCAGGCAACGCCTGCGCGGCAATCTCCCTGTCTATGTGATGCCATAAAAACAACATGCAAACACATCAGTAACAACAAAGTAAAAGCAGTGTAACCAAATCAACCTCAACGGCTAAACCCGACACGCCATCCACAGCGCCAGATAGTGTACAAACCTTAGCACGCAATATTGGTAATCAGCTATGGCAAGCAAAACTCAAAGTTGGCCCAGCCAATGATAAGTACGAGCAAGAAGCCGATCGGGTGGCGGATCAAGTTGTTAATACACAGCCCACTGCGGCTGCCGAGTCTATCCAGCCCACCACTGTCAGTACACCACAAGTGCAGCGCCAAGTGGATGAAGACGAAGAAGAGACAAGTGGTGAAGAAACTCACAGCCAAGAGTTTTCTGGTGGCAGCGATGAGTTAAATATCAGTTCTGTTAATGAAGAAATGGTACAAACCAAACCCAGTATTACTCCCATTAGTCAAACCTTTATCCAACGTCAAACAGAGGAAGAAGAAGAGGTCGGCTTAATTCAAGCGGAACCGAAGACCCAGCAACCACGTCAACACTCACTCGATAGCTCAGCCATACCCAGTGGTGGGACACCCCTTAACCAAACTGAACGCCATTACTTTGAGCCGCGCTTTGGTCGCAGCTTAGACCAAGTGCGGATTCATACTGGCAGTGATGCGCAACAACTTACCAGCCAAGTTCAGGCTCGTGCCTTTACTGTGGGCAATCATGTGGTGTTTGGTCAAGGTGAATACCAGCCCGATACCCTAGAGGGTAAGCGACTCATGGCCCATGAGTTTACCCATGTGTTTCAACAAGAAAATCTCAGCGCCGTGCAGCGCAAACCGCTCAGTGATGAGAAAAAACAGCAGTTAAGGACCGAAGCCTCACGCTTAGCATTAGAAGATTTAAATAAATATGTAGAACGTATTAGCAACATGACCACGGGAGAACATACTGCCTTTACCGATGAAATTGATCGCATTCAAAAAGCGGCAGAGAAGGCCGCAAAACAAATCGAAGCCACCTCACTAGAGAATAAAGACTTACTCGCCGAGTTTGTACGCACCTGGGGGCAAGCCTTCGATTATGAGCCCTATGCACTGGGGCATACTTCCGGTGAACGGATTTGGTCACTAGGTGGTCGCGATCCCAAACCGGAAGATTTCCCCGCTACCGTGGTCAGTGTGTTTAAATCCGATCCCGATGGAATGGATATCGATGGCCTGCGTAACCTGACCCAACGTTTAAAAAATCCTCAGACGTACTTTCTTGACCTATTAGCCAGACATCAACTAGAGCGCATACTCAAAAGAGAAAAGATTGATCCCAAAGACTATTACAGCGATAGCGAAGAAGAAGGGGGCGGCGGTACCTTTGTTTCCCCGGCGGGTACCAAAATAGAACAAGAAATAGAACAACAAACCGGTAAAGAGCTCAGCGAAGAAGAAAAAGCAAAAATTGATGCCCTAGATGAAGAAACCCGTAAACTCATTCTTGAGATTATGCGCCAAGAAGGCAAAAACTTTGATGAAGCCAAGAGAAAACTCGAAGAGCTGTCACCACTGGAGCTAGAAGTCTTACGCGCCAATCAAATCCTCAATGAAGACAAAGAAAAAGGTCAGTCTGATCGTGTTGTGTTAAATGACGCCGACGTAGAAGAAATCACCGGCGGTGGTGGCATGAACGAGTTAGATAAAAACCTGGAAAAAATTCGCAGCCTAGAACAAAGCATTCTCGATAAAATTAAAAGCGGTAAGGGGGGTAAAAAAGCCAAAAGCTCGAATTTCTCATTGCTAGAAGAAGCCCTCAAAGCCTTTGAAGCAGAAATTATCATGATGAAAGGGCTCATCAAAGGGGCGGCACGGCGTAACCCCGAACTGGGTGACTTCGAAACAGAATTAGTTAGCGCCTTTAATGGTTTAATGGAAGAAATCCGTTTAGAAATGCTCAAGTCACTCGGCACGGATATCGCCATCTCACTCATACCTTATGTAGGCTGGCTAAACTTGATTCGTAAGATCCAAAAAATCATCGACATGATTAACTTGGTTCGCAAGGTATTGGCCATTAAAGATGAAATCGCTGGAGTACAAACCAAACTGGCCGGTGCCCGATCAAGCTTTCAAGAAGCACAACGCATGATCAAAGATGTACAAAACTACGATCAAGAAGATGTAGAAGATAAAATCTTTGAGCTCATCGAAACCCATAACCTGCATGAAATTTTATACTTGCCCGAGCTGGATACCTTACCGCCCGAGGAAGCGCGAGCCAAAGTATTACAGATTGTTCGGGATATCCCCTTAGGCGTGGATCAGTACTCACAAATGTACACTGCCTACTCCGGACTACCCAACAAACCCAGCAGCAAAGAGTTGGCCTCATTAGGGGTCAAAGCCTTAATCGCCGGTGCTGCACTTTCTCCAGTGGTGGCTTATTTAGCCTTAAAGATCCTGGAGAACATGGATGCCGCCAAATCCATGGTGGGCAATAAATCACTCTGGGATCGCATTACCAAACGCAAGGGGCGTAAGAAACGTTCCTCCAAAGATCGCCGCAAAGACAAACAAGATAAATCCAAGAAAAAAATGGAGCAGTTAGATGAACGTGGTGTTGAGTATATTAAATCCGAAGTAGAGAGTGTGATTAGCACCAAGTATCAACCGCTGATCATTGCCGCAGTGGAAAATAGCGATAATTCCCTTGGTAATCATTCATGGACCGAACCGTTTTTTAAAGATTTTGTTAAAGCCTTTGTAAAAAAATTAAATGGTGAACGTAGTAGTGTTTCGGTGAAAGCCAAGAAAAAAGTTAAAAAAACCAAAACCAG
>CAZPAE010000101.1:0-7799 GCA_964584455.1 uncultured Thioalkalispiraceae bacterium | reverse complement strand
TGTATTCAAGCACCAGTTAACGGGCCTTATACTGAGACACAATTATTAGAGTACTTATCTAATGATCGCATTCAAACCATGCATGGTGCAGTTTTTACTGGTCGACCGGCTACTGAAATCGGCAGCACTGAAATAGGTATTATCAAATATGGTACCGAATATCAATTAGCGGAGCTTGAGGCACGCCGTTTTGTGGAACAAGCTGTTGCTCGAGAGCGAGAAATAGGTGTTCATCACCCGCATAAGACATGGTTCCTGATTTTTCGCCATGATGACGACAATGAAAGAACTGTTCATATTGCTAATATCACGCCTACATTATTGCCGCTACATCAATACGAAATCATTATCAACAAACGGTCACTAGCCGGTTTTGTCGATATCGTCTGTCAGGCCATATCCTTGTATATCAAAACCGCAGCACAACATGAAACAGCGCTTGATTTGAGCTTATCTAATTTTGGCCTTGATCAAGAGGGCCATATTCATTATTTGGATGATGATTTTTATCGTTGGAACCAATTTATCGATCTTCCAGAGTTTTTAGCTAATTTAGTACGCAGCCTCGATTTTATTGATGGGGGGATCGTTGCGGATATTGGTAAACATGTTCATTCTGAAGTATCAACCTATTTAGATGACCAACATTGGCTAACTGTATTGGCTGAGGGGGTTCGTGGTGTATTTGTACCTGAACATCGGGAAACATTACGTCAGGCGCTAATTGATGCATTATGCCCTAATTCAACGTTCAGTTATCAACCAAAGAATACTGCACCGGTTTTTGCACTATTAGCCGATGTACATGCCAATGCGCCTGCTTTGATGGTTGCATTGGACTATCTAGTGAGCCGCGAGATAAGTTCAACGGTTATTTTAGGCGATATTGTGGGATATGGACCGCACCCCAGCGAGTGTATTGATATGCTACAAGGTGAAGAGCGATTTTCTATTATCAAAGGGAATCATGATCATGCTGTGGCAACGGGTAAGACCGTCGCAGGGTCACACTCTTTAGCCGGATGGACTATCGAATGGACAGCTGCAACCATTGAGCAAGAGTATAAGCAATGGTTAGCT
The DNA here is from genome assembly GCA_964584455.1 of uncultured Thioalkalispiraceae bacterium. Taxonomy (GTDB): domain Bacteria; phylum Pseudomonadota; class Gammaproteobacteria; order UBA6429; family Thiohalophilaceae; genus CAZPAE01. The sequence goes on along the minus strand of CAZPAE010000101.1, from coordinate 6,719 downwards.
CAGTTACCGTGCTATATAAGGGATAAAAATTGGTTAGCAGTACATGGTTCACCGCGGGATAAGACTTTTTTTAATGGTTATGTGTATCAAATGAATTACTCTGAGAACTTGGATACTTTACAAGAAAGGGAAATCCAACTGTGTTTTCATGGCCATACGCATATACAAAAAATTTACTATCGTGAGAAAGGTGTTGATAGTGAAACTCAGTCTGATAGCAAGGGCTTGAAGAATGTATCACAAGCGCTTATTTGTCCTGGCTCCATAGGACAGCCTCGTGGCGGCGTGCCTGGCGTAGAGTTAGCCATTATTAATATAGAAACCCTGGAATATGAATTTCATCGCTTAGAATGTGATATGCACAAGACCTTTAGCGACATGGAGAAATTCAAATTCCCTGTGGAGTTAGTCGAGCGACTTAAAAAAGGTTACTGAAACAAAAGATAGATTTATCTCAGTAACCCTAAATAAGTACCATGCCTATGGACACATTGGTGAAAGATCATTCATAGCACCGCGTAACCCTGACCAGCCCATACCTAAGTTTGCTTTCTTACCAGTAATAAGCACAGCAAGTGCATTGGGCTTGCCTGGGATAACTGACATGAAGTGATAGGTTTTTGGCGTAGTCATTTGCACTTCTTGCAAAGAGTCCTTTACTTCTTCACCACGTGTTTGCGATAAACGTTTTTCGACATTTGTTACACCTTTGCCACGAAACATTTCCACAGCCGCAGCAGCAACAGCATCGAGATAACTTTGGGTAAAGTAAGGTACGTTATGATAAACGCCGAGTAACAGGCCTGTTGAGAGATCAACGACACCTGCTGCAAAAGCATCATCTACTGAATTAACGATATCCTTACATACGTCATTTATACTTGGCATTAGCTATACTCCTTTATGAGATTACAGTTATTTCTTAGTCCGAATGATTCGATAACACATCCAATTTAAGTTGTGAGATTTCCTCGGATGCCTTTTTGGCGTGTGCCAGCGGCATGCCGATTTGTTTTGTTGCTATAGTAAAAATAGTGAGTAAAAGGTTATTTCCAGCATGCATAATGAATATCATGCCTGCGTCACCTTCGAGAAAAACATTCTTAGGTTTGGTGTTCTGGGTTTCTTTCATCATCGTATCACTGAGTGCGAGCATGGCACTGCTCATCGCGGCAAAGCGATTGGGATCCAGTCCTTGGGGTAGCTTTTCTGCCCATGCCATTCCATCGCTACTACTTACCATGGCCCCGGTGATTTCAGTACAAGCCTCTATCATCTCTGAGAGGATATTATTTAGTTTTGCTTGGATAACGCGTGAGATCTCGGGTGTATGCGAGCTTTGTTCTTCGCTAACGTTATCGATGAATTCTGATATTGTTTCCATGCCGGCCTCTTTGTCCTAAATAGTGATAACTGCGAGTAAAGCGTTGAGAAGTACTTTGACATCATCTGTCGAGCGACCATCTATTTCAAAAATTGGATAGATTTGACCACGTTGAAATAAACATTCTTGATAGTCAGCTATATTAGCTGAGTCATTCACGCCAGAGCGGGTGATACCAATCACCACACCTGTTTCATTAATGAATTTATCAAACGCATCCAGATAAAAATTCAGTTGCTCAATCGGTGAGGGGTGATCATTATTGATTAATAGCACTAACCCTAAGCCACCTTGAGATAGTATTTCCCACATGAAGTCGAAACGTTTCTGACCGGGGGTACCAAATAAATGTACTTTGGTGGCTTCGTCTAATTGTATATAGCTATAATCCAACGCAACGGTCGTGGTGTCTTTAATGCTAGATTCTTTTTCCGTACTACAGTTAACGTCGGTGCTAACTGGTGCTTCATCGCTTACCGCGGCGATAGCGGTTGTTTTACCTGCACCGACTGGGCCGGTAAAAATAATTTTTTCGCTGGTTAAGTTCATTTCTATCTCATGCGAATCGTAAACGGTTAGCTAATTTAGCTAACAATGTTTTACGGCTATTACTCATGCTCCGTTGTTGCGTGCCTTGGGCCTGATTACCTGATGGCTTTTCGATGAGATCAACAGCAAAAGCGGCATTGTAAAAATCGATAATGATATTTAACGGTATTTGTGTCACTTTGCTTAATTCATCAATACTAATCGCCTGTTTTGCCATATAAGCAGCGATCTTAAAAAACTCCGGTTTAAATCCCTGACGAGAAAAGTTTGGCCATGCTTTTAGTTTGACGGGAATATTGGTTTGCTGTTCTGGTAGGAGTTGACCATTGGAACACTCAATACCTGCTTGCCACAGTTCCGCATCTAATGCATGAGGTGTCAAACCTTGTACCGAAGCCAATAGTACTTCAGGGGTTATTGGCTCACTGGTAATACAAGTATTATCGGGAAGGTAGTATGTTTCTAAAGATTCATGAGCACCTTTAATAAAAATGGTTTTATCCGTACCATTGATATAGACATCAGGACAATTAGGGCAAGTTACTTTTAAAGTTGATTTTTCCTGTTTAGCCTTCAAAAAGTGATGAAAGGCTGTATTTTGATTTTGGTTTGTTGATGGTGCCGTTGCTGAGTTTGTCGACTGCGGGTGCTTGCTGATGTGTTCATATATCTGACGACAAATTTGTACCAAAATATCAGATAAGGTTGTTACTCTAACAGGCTTATGTAATGTGACGGTATTTTTACCTTGGACTGGTTTACCTGCTGTAATAATAATTTTAACTTGTGAGCCACGTATGGCACTCAGTTGTGACTGGCCTGTTTCGGTATCGTAATCAACAACAACTAGTTCACCATTTGTACTATGGCCTTCAATGAGTTCGCAGTTGATACCCTCGTCTTTTACAATTGCCTGGGCCACCTGCAAAATCTTGAGTTCTGTTTCCTCTAGTCCTAGTGATGAAATTCTTAGTACTTGCTGATTGTCCACGCGTAATCTCAATCAATGAATTTTGTTAACAATTATAAATAGGTGTTTCGACATAAATGCTAAGGGTTGTTAGTATGAAATCGTGATAACGATCGCAAAAACAAGCGATAGCTTTTTTGATTTTTTAAACAAATGTTAAATTTCTGATCATCTTTTTTGTTTTGGTCATAGCGAGTGTGAATTGAATCACAATATAAAATATGATGGGAAATGACCGAATGAGATAGTCGGGAATTGCTTGATGTTAGAGATAAGTCTTCTTGCATCATATTCTCCCGTTGGAAATGTATCTTTAACAATGGATAAACTTACTTAAGTACTTTATTCACTGTTAGTCAAACTATCGGTTTTTTATGGAATATAAAATATAAGGGGGTAAATATAGTTAAGGCAGTTTGTCCAGTTTTGTTAAGACATTTTGTGATTAAAATAGGACAGCCTTAGTGTATGGTTGCAGATGAAAATCATATTAATGATTAACAACCAATATGAACAATATTGATCGTTGCTCTGTTCATTAGAGGGCTTGTTGTCGACGCATTGATTTTGCTGCATTTGACCATATTCGTTAATGCGGTTTATACCCCAGGCCAGTTTCGTGTCTTTACACCGCTAACCAGGGTTAACCTATGACCGTTGAGTTGGAATATATTGTGTTGTTGCTTCTACTGGTGTTGTTATTTTCGGCATTCGAGCTTTTGTCGAGATGGCTAAGACTGCCGCACAACAGCATTTGACAAGGGATTGAGTTGTTTTCTATATAAGGCTTGTATTTTCATTTCATACCCTTTATCTTGTGTATATATACCGGTGTACCCACTAGATATAGTATGGGTGCGGCAAGAGGGAACCTGGTGTGACTCCAGGACTGACGCGCAGCGGTGTAGGGGAACGAAAGATGGCTAGGGCTTGTAAGGTCCAGGCACTGTTCATGATAAGAATGGGAAGCCGCCATCCTAGGTGTAAGTAGTATGCCCCTAAGTCCGAAGACCTGCCGGTTACATGCCAAACCATTGGCATGGGTAACCGTACCTTCGCGTAACAGGTCTGCGGAAGAAAGAAAATGGAGTTCCCGTTACCTTCAGTGATCTTTCCCCGTGTTTTCGCGTAGGTGCCTAAATCTAATAAGACTAAGGAGGCACCGTGACAACCACTTCGTTCACCCAAACTGACAATACGATTAATACCGCTTCACTCCATAGCCATGTGGAGGTGGATGAATCCTCTTCTCGTTACCAAGTGATTCGACGTAACGGCAAACTGACATATTTTGATCGCAATAAAATCATTGTTGCCATGACCAAAGCATTTCTTGCTGTGGAGGGAGGGCAAGCGGTTACCTCGCGTCGTGTCCATGAAACAGTTGAAGCACTGACCGAACAAGTGGTGAATGCGCTATTTCGTCGCTTGCCCGATGGAGGCAGTGTGCATATCGAAGATATTCAAGATCAAGTTGAATTAGCCCTAATGCGCAATGGCGAACAAAAAGTGGTGCGTGCTTATGTATTGTATCGTGAGGCACATAAACAACAACGTGAGGCCAGTGGGGAAACTGAAACCCATAGTGAATCATCATCGGCTATTAGTATTATTAAACAAGATGGCCAGCGCCAAGCTTTAAATGAAAATCTAGTTGATGAGGTGATTCACTATGCGTGTGCTGATTTAGATAATGTGGATGTCAGCAAGCTTAAAGCTGAAGTGGTACGTAACCTTTACGATGGCATGACAGCTAAGGAGTTAGGCACTGCACTGATCATGAGTGCACGTACCTTCATCGAACAAGATCCTAACTACACATATGTTGCGGCACGGCTTTTATTAGAAGTGATGGTACAAGAGGCACAGCAACAGCTTGCGTTAGTGCAACCTGAGTTAACACATAATCAAATCAGCCGTGATTATGCTGCTTATTTTGCTGAATATATCAAACAAGCCATTGAGCAAGAGTTGCTAGACCCAGAGCTCGGTCGGTTTGATATTCAAGCCTTAGCTAAGGCGCTAAAGCCAGAGCGCGATAAGCAATTTACTTATTTAGGGCTGCAAACGTTATATGATCGTTATTTTTTAAAAGTAACGGAACAGTGTATTGAATTACCCCAAGCCTTTTTTATGCGAGTTGCCATGGGCTTGGCGATCAATGAAATTAACCGCGAAAAAAAGGCGATTGAGTTTTACGAGTTGTTATCTTCATTCGATTTTATGAGCTCAACGCCGACTTTGTTTAACTCGGGCACCTTACGGCCCCAATTATCTTCTTGCTACTTAACTACGGTACCGGATGAACTTGATGGGATTTTTCATGCCATAAAAGACAATGCATTATTATCGAAGTATGCCGGTGGCCTAGGTAATGACTGGACCCAAGTGCGTGGTTTGGGAGCTTATATTAAAGGCACACATGGTCAATCCCAGGGGGTCGTACCGTTTCTAAAGGTGGTAAATGATACTGCGGTAGCCGTTAACCAAGGTGGGAAACGTAAAGGCGCTATTTGTTCTTATTTAGAAACTTGGCACATTGATATTGAAGAGTTTCTAGAACTGCGAAAAAATACCGGCGATGAGCGACGGCGGACTCATGATATGAATACCGCTAATTGGATACCTGATTTATTCATGCAACGGGTCGCAGAAGAAGGACAATGGACATTATTCTCGCCTGATGAAACGCCAGATTTACATGACTTAACCGGGCAGGCGTTTAAAGCACGTTATGAGGCTTACGAGGCTTTGGCCGACCAAGGTGAACTAAATGTATGGAAGCGGGTACCGGCGGTCACCTTGTGGCGAAAAATGTTGGGCCAGTTGTATGAAACAGGACACCCTTGGATAACCTTTAAAGATCCCTGTCAGCTTCGTTATACCAATCAACATATGGGGGTTGTGCATAGCTCTAACCTCTGTACAGAAATTACTTTACATACTAATGCAAAAGAGATTGCGGTGTGTAATCTTGGTTCAGTCAACTTAGTTAATCATGTAACAGAAACTGGGCTGGACATGGTGAAGTTGGAGGCCACTATCCAAACGGCTATGCGGATGCTCGATAATGTGGTGGACTATAACTATTACGCTGTCACACAAGCGCGCAATGCCAACTTACGGCATCGTCCTGTAGGTTTAGGATTAATGGGCTTCCAAGATGCGCTATATAAACTGAATATATCCTATGCCAGTGAACAAGCTGTTGAGTTTGCTGATCGCTCCATGGAGGCCATTTCCTATTTTGCATTGAGTGCTTCGAATCAGTTAGCAAAAGAGCGCGGTTGTTATAGCAGTTTTGACGGTTCTCTATGGAGTCGGGGTATTTTACCGATTGATTCTATTGCGCTATTAAAGCAACAGCGCCAGCAGTATATGGATATGGATGAGTCGACAACGTTAGATTGGGATAGTTTACGTGAAGCAATCAAGCAAACGGGGATGCGTAATTCTAATTGCCTAGCGATTGCGCCTACCGCCACGATTTCGAATATTTGTGGTGTTTCCCAATCTATTGAGCCGACATACCAAAATTTGTTTGTTAAATCCAACTTATCGGGCGAGTTTTTGGTCATCAATCCTTTCTTAGTTAATGATTTAAAATCCCAAGGTCTATGGGATGAGGTGATGGTGAACGATCTAAAGTATTTTGATGGTTCATTGCAAAAAATTGATCGAGTGCCGGATGAATTAAAGCAAAAGTACGCCATTGCATTTGAAATTGATCCACGTTGGTTAGTGGAGGCTGCCAGTCGCCGTCAGAAATGGTTAGACCAGGCGCAGTCCTTGAATTTATATATGGCTGATCCTGAT
>CAZPAE010000100.1:0-7821 GCA_964584455.1 uncultured Thioalkalispiraceae bacterium | reverse complement strand
TCAGAATTTAGAGTGATTATATCGGGCTTCTGCAGAAAACAAATATGCCACGGTGATATTCCCTGCATTCGTTATTAAACGAGCTGAACTAAAGGGGCAGTATGCGCACTGGGATGGCGTGAAACGCAAAAAAGTCACCAAAGGTGGCTACACAGCCGATCATCGCTGGTCTGGCCAAACAAGTGCCTTGTCTTTAGAGCTATTTGTATTTGACGGTAAAAGCCAGTGGTTGTTCACCAGCTACGGTGGGCTTGCATTGCCTTTTTATACCGATATGAAAACAACAAAACTAGAGTCTAAGTTCAGAAAAGATTTGTTTAAGAATGAAAAACACATTCAATCCGGTGTACACACCGCACTGTTACCCATACTCACTCAGTAAATAAAAAAGGATCAGATCCCTGCTGAATGGATCTGATCCTTAGCCTTATTAAACAGACCCTAAGCGGTGTTTAGTAAGATGTCGGTGTCATATTACACTCGTTCGTTTGACCATCCAGCGTAGACCAACCATCAGGCGCAATACAACCCAGTACTTCAAACCCACCTGCATTATCCGGCTTCACCAAATAAGCCGAGCCCATGGGCTCTGGGTAAATACCTGTGGCCGCTTCAAAAGGATCGTCGTGCGCAACGATCACGCGGTTTTTGCCATTTGCCACAGGTCGGGTGAGAAATGGCATGACCCGTTGTTGCATGAGTAGGATTTGCTCTGGGGTGTAATCCTCAAACGGAAGGAAGTTAAGCTTTTCCCGCTTTTTATAGCGCTCAAAGGCCAGATAAGCGGTTTGCCAAGCGCGGCAGTATTGGCTACTGAGTATTTTGTTGGCGGGAATGCCATAAAAAGAAAAGGCATTGCCAATGGTCACCGCATCTTGCCAGCCTGCCTCGCTGAGTGTTCGTTGGGTAGAGCAATTATTCGGGTCGGCGGTGACTTGGTCTGCGTAATCTATCTCGGTTCTCGCATGGCGAATATAAATCACTAAGCCGCCTTGTTTCATTTGTTCAATGAGCTCAGCAGGAGAATACATATTGTCGGCAGTAGCGATATTTGAAGTGAGTACTAACGCAGTGGTTATTAACCATGTTTTCAGTGTTTTCATTAAGTGTCCCTCTTGAATTAAGCGTTAATCGTTAACGCGAATCATTATTATTACGATTAATATTTGAAAGTCAAGTGGGCAAAAAAGGCAGGTTCATACTATATATATTGCTTTTGAAAAGTAGTGTTTCGCCTGGTGAATAACAGCCAGAGTGCAACAGGGCGATCATCAGTAGCATATTAATACAGCTAGGTGACAGTTTATGTGTTGGCGTTATATCAATAGCGAAAAAGTAGATGAAGCAGTGTTAAGTTATCTGTGTCAGATTAAACATAAAACCGTTTCACAAATTCAATCCATTGTATTGCAACAAACAGATAATGGATTAGCAGGCATAAAGCGCATCTTTTGTTCTATGGAGTAGGTGATGGCCTATTGTTATACTCGTTTAGAGTCACTACATTTACTGTAGACACCGAAGCGGGTACCTTTTTTACTATGACATTGCTGATTGTTTATTTGGCCATCGCCATTGGCGTTTCATTTATGTGTTCCATTCTTGAGGCGGTATTATTATCCATTACCCCAAGCTATGTAGAAAAAATAAAAGCGAATAGGCCCCGTGCGGGTCGCTTGCTGACCAAGGTCAAAGAGCGGCTAGATGAGTCACTCTCCAGCATTCTCATTTTAAATACCTTTGCCCATACCATGGGCGCTGCCGGTGTCGGTTCACAAGCGATTCGACTCTATGGTGAAAAATGGGAAACCTTAATCGCAGTCTTGTTGACCTTAGCAATTTTATATTTCTCTGAAATTATTCCGAAAACCCTCGGTGCCACCTATTGGCAAAGACTGGCGGTTCCCTCGGCTTTTCTCATCAAGTGGTTAGTGAAACTGGTTTATCCCTTGGTATGGATTTCCACCCGCTTAACCAAGCTATTTAGCAAAAACAAAAGTAATGAGATTACCCGTGAGGAAATTATTGCCCTTGCTTCACTGGGCCATAAAGGTGGCACACTGGTTCAGCAAGAAAACCAATACTTATCGAACATTTTGCGCTTGCGCGAAATTCGCACCGAGCAAATCCTCACCCCACGCACCGTGGTACATATGTTTGAGCAAGCAACCACAGTGAGTGAAGCATTGAATGATGCTCGTACCCGTGAATTTACCCGCATGCCCGTTTACCGGGATACCCCCGATTACATTGTTGGCAAAGTGATTAAACATGATTTGTTTGCCGCCGAGCGTGATGGCAAAGGCGATGCACCACTGAGTGATTATGTGAAAAACGTATATCGAGTATCAGAAAAATTACCAGTACAGCAGTTACTTGATCGGTTCATTAAACAACGCGCACACTTATTTTTAGTCGAAGACGAATTTGGCCAAACCGCTGGTATCGTGACCTTAGAAGATGCTATCGAAACCCTACTGGGACGTGAGATTGTCGACGAAAGCGATAAGATCGAAGACATGCAAGAGCTAGCGAAAGAAAAATACCGCGAACGGCTACGACAAGATGATAAGGATTCCACTGATTGATGTTAGACTAAAGAGAAAGATACGGCTCTTTATAACTTTTTATTAAAATATCGATATCCATTAATTATCTTTTAAGGATTAGCTAATACAGGTTGTGCATGACTATCTTTTTTTATCATTGCGTTTTCTTTTAGTATGGTGCAATGAAAAAGGGAAAGGTATAACGACCTTAAACTCCGAAGGTTTGCCGTCACAAATAAGTGGTTTAAATCGCCAAAACTTAACAGCAGCAATAGTAGACATAGCAAAATCTTCATGATCATATGTGTCAAATTTAATCTTAGAAACATAGCCTGTTTCATTGATAGTTAACTCTACGACAACAATCCCTTCAATTCGCTGCTTTTTTAAAGATAAGGGATAAGTTGGGGCAGGCCTATACAAGGGCACGATACGACCACCGCATTTATGCGGAATACCGCTATTCCTTTCATCCACCTCTCTGACAATCACACGACCTTTCCTGCCATCCCCTAAATCAACATCAATGACGCGCTTATTCATTTGTGCTTGTGTGGTGGGGTTGTTGCTAGCGGTGATTTTACTTGAAGCACATCCCACGCTAAGCAAAACTAGGAATAGTATGACTGTTACTTTCATTATAAGCGTCTCTATGAGGTTAATATTTTAGATTAGGGTGAGACTTTAGTAGAATTAGTCAGTAATTAATTTTTGTTCGGTTTCCAATAATTGTTTGCTAGTTAGGTATTGCAATACCTGTTTAGCATGTTGCCTAATTTCAGAATAAACTTTGCTGTTTAAATCAACGGTTGCTGCTGCCTCAGCATCGATACTATTTGCTCCGTACGCATCTACAATATCAATAAGATAACTTTTCGCAAGCTCTGCCGAAAGTACACCTTTATCAAACTGTAACAGAATAAATCCGGCCATCAAATTTCCAATATTGTCAGGTAATGACACACTAGACTCTTTCATGGCTTCAAGTATTATCTCAAGACTACTATCAACAGAGTTACTAGTACTCAGCTCAAGAAGCCAAGCCTTTGGGTTATCTAGTTTTGGAATGATTTGGTCAGTCCAGTCTGTAATTTGGTCGATATTCCAAACCTTGCAATCTAAAATGGCAAAAAGAATGGTTAAAAGGTTGTTCATTTTTCTAATTCCCAAATAAGCCTGGCCACACTCGGCTTCCGTTCGATGTTTTTAGCCTCTCGCCCGTAATTGGATTTCTCCTATGATGATGTGGGTTAGGGTGGTCCACAGGGCGGCCATGATTTGTTCTATGCGTTTGGCCAATTTGTCTTCCAAATTGATCATAATGCGTTGTACTGTGATATTTGCCTCCAGATGAACTTGGTTTTGCAGGGTTGTTAACTGTCCGTGTTCCTGGTGTAACCTGGGTAGGTGCCTTTTTATTTACCCAGTATTTATCTGGAAGTGTCGTTTTTTTCCTAAACTTTGTTTTAAATTTAGAAACAATCTTGCTAGCAATATGTCGACCTGCGCTCCCTAAGGCACCACCACCGGCCAAAGTGGATAAGGTATCGAAAGCAGTGCCCGGTGTCCATAGGGCGGAGAGTGCACCGGGAATATGAGCTAACGGAGCAAGGGGGTGATTAGAGCGTGTGGCGACATCAGCCCAATACTCTGCAGCGCGATCACCGGCATCGGTTCCTGGTATGGGACCGCTGAAATTGATGAGGCCGGGAGAACGGTGACTGGCATGTGTTTTACCTTGGTGTTCTGAGTTACTTTCTCCCAGGTTATGGAAATTAAGCACGGTGGCATTGCCGCCGCCACCACCAAGGTGGCCGTAGTAGTTGATGATAGTGGGGTTATAGTAAGAGAAGTGATCGTTATCACCTGATGGGCCATCAGCGCGTACTTCGTCAATCGTGCCTCGGATCTTAATGGGGCGTAGCATTGTGCGGCCTTCGCTATCCTTATCACCCATTCGATAACAATCTAAGGGTACAGGGTCACGACCATTATCATCACAGTAATAAGGTGAGGCGGAATGCCCTGTCGGGTCAATGAAACTGAGCGGATTGTTATCCACATAGCTATAGCGATTGAAGCTTTGGGTGGAGGTGGGGTCGGGTACAATGGTATCGGCACTCATGAACCGGCCTAGGGTAGGATCGTAGAGGCGGGCGTTCATGTTAATCAGGCCAATGCCATCTTCGGTTTCATGGCCGGTGAAGCCGCGGCTAAAGGTGCTGCTGATCATACCGGGGGCCGGTGGTACGCCTAAGCTGTGATCCCGTCGCGCACCCCAGGCATCGTAGTATTGTTGCTCTACCAGTTGGCCGTTGTGATCACTGACCGCCTGTGTCGAGCCTAAGTGATCGGTATGGTGGTAGTACTCACTTTGGCTGGTGCTGGTTTTTTCAATCAGTAAGGTGGCATGGCCGGTGGGTAAATAATACTTATAGGTAATGCCACTGCTATTGCTGACCCACTCCACCATTTTACCCAGGTAGGCGGTGGTCTCGGTGGTTTGGCCGTTCACCTTTTTGATCTTGCGAATACGTTGGTCGTCGGTATCGTAATCGTATTTGTTGTCGATGTTTTGATACTGTGCGGTGCGGATTTTATTGACTGCGTTATAGCTTAAGGTGCGCCCACCGCCGTGGGTCAGGTTACCATTGGCATCGTATTGATAGGTTTGGCTACCGGCAGTGGTCACCGCATGGGGTCCGGCCCCGTTTTGGCCATAGCTGTAGTTGCCCACATCCGGTTTGCTTTGTAAGTTGCCGATGTTGTCGTAACTGTAATTCAATACGGCACTGTTGCCATCCCAGGTTTGGCGGGTCAGGCGGTTTAATGGATCGTATTCAAAGCGCTCGGTATAGGCTTGGTTATGGTCTTGGCGTTGGGTGAGGTTACCAATAACGTCAAACTCATAGCTGAGGTGTTGAATTAAACCATTGGTGCCGGTGGTCAGTTGGGCTAGTTGACCGGTGGCAGCGTGATAGTCGCGGTAATGAATCACACCGTTGCCATAGGTTTCTTTTAGGGTTTGGCCGCGAGCGTTAACTTCGTCGCGCTGCCAGTACAGGGCATTGCTGGTGTCATGACGCAGTTCGGCTAAGTATCCCTGCGCGGTGTAGTCATAACGCACCGTGTGGTTACCACCGGGGCCAGGTAAGTGCAGTTTGGAAAGTCGGCCGCTGTTGCTGTTGTAATTGGCTTGGGTGGTGAGGTTAAGGCCATCGATATGTGTGGTGACACTGGTCGGGCGGCTATAGCTGTCATAGCTGGTGGTGCGTTGGAAGCTGCTGCTATGGCTTTCGATATGAATTAAACCAATACCATTGGTTGCGCTATCGTATTGCCATGTGCGCGTGAGGGTGCTGCCATTGGCCTTGGGTTCGGTTTGTTGCGTTAATCGGCCCAGTAAATCATAGCTAAAGGTCATCACTTGGTTTTTAGCATCGGTTTGGCGGGTTAGCTCACCCAGCACATTGTATTCATATTGCCAAGCACCCATGTCCGGGTCATCCATACTGGTTTTATTACCATGGATGTCATAGAGCATGGTGGTTTCGTTACCTGCGGCATCCACTAAGCGAGTTAATTGGCCATCGGCATTGTATTCATAGTGATTACTTCCACCTAAGGCATCGGTTACTTGAATCAATTGGCCTTGGCTATCAACAATCTGTTGTTTGCTTTGATGCTTGTCGGTACTGTCGTAGTAAATGGTGGTGGTGAGGCCATCATAGTCAATATCATCCACACGGCCATCGGCATGGGTGATTTGAATCACGCGGTCTAATACATCAAAGGATTGATCCGTATAGTGACGGGTGAGGTTGGCATCATCACAGCTGGTTTCATCCCCTAAGGCAAAATACGCTGCGCTTTGGCGCTCGATATTGCCTTGTGCGTCATACTCGGTTTGTTGGCAAACGGTTTGGCCATTAAAGCCGGTAGTCGTGGTTAAGAAGGGTCGGCCTTGTTGATCAAAAAAGACTTTATTGGCTGGGCTGGTGGTACTACCGTTAACACCAAAGTCTTGGCTTACCATCCCCATGGCAGCGCCGGTGGGGCAGTTTGTTTCACAGCTTAAGTACTGTTGTGTGCTATAGGTGTTATCCCCATAGGTTTGTTGTGTCACTCGGCCTAGGTCATCATAGTCCCAATAGGTGGTGAGTTGGTTGGCATCAGTTGACTCAATGGGTAAGCCAAACCGGGCATCAAACACTAAGGTTTGTTGATGGCCGAGGGCATTGGTGCTGGTGACGCTGTACTCCGATGGGGTTTGGCCTAAGTGGGTGTAGTCATAGTTTACCGAGGCACTGCGGCTGGTAATATTACTCCCGCTAATGCTCACTTGGGTTGGGTTGCCATAACTATCATGCTGGTAGCTGAGGGTTACTGAGTGGGCCACGGCTTGTTGGCAATGGTTGGCGTCAGGCTCAACAATTTCCTGGGTCATTAAACCGCTTACCGCATCATAGGCCCAACCTTGGCGATGGGTAGTGCTGTTTAAGGCCGGGGTGGTGCGGGTCACTTGTAAGCAAGTAGGTTGAAAGCGCCACTGGGTGAGGTCGTATTGATAGTCGAACTGTTGTTGTTGACTAAATCCCGTGGGATCGGTGGTGTGCTGGGTTAATAGATTGCCATAGCTATCATAGGTGTTAGCTGCGGTGCTTTCTTTTACTAACAAACCACTGTGTAGGTCATAGGTTTTTTCACTGCGTTGGTCCAGCTCAAGGTTTTGTATGCTATTGCTGTAAGTGGTATGGGCTGACCATTGGTAATCGGTTTGTGCTAATAACGTGGTTTGGTGGTGTAACGTTATTTGGCTACGTCGATATTGTAACGGGTAGGTTTGTTCATAAGCCGTGGTCGAGGTTAAGCCGGTTTGTTGGTCGGTCATTTTTATTTGTGCGAACCCCAGTGAACGACGCTGGGTACGATGGGTTTTTAAACCGGTATAGTGATAAGTATACTGGTTACTGCCACCGGCGCTGTTATCTTGGCTGTAACTGGAAACCACATGGCGAGGTGGTTGTTGGCATTTTTCTAAGCTGCCTTGACAGAAGTTAGCAAATGTATCGCCAGTGGGGATTTTTTGGTAGATAGCTGCATCTGTCATTGGTTTATAGGTAATACTGGTTGTATTGCCTAAGCCATTATTGATTTGGGTTAAATGATCAGGATATGCACCGGACTGTAAATGCACTTGCATATGTTGATTATCCGCCCAGCGATCATCATTTGCGTTTAATGCATGGTAAGTGACTAAGTCGGTTAGCCC